>CAISOG010000081.1 GCA_903887035.1 uncultured Holosporaceae bacterium
GCAAAAATGGACGGTTGGTTGAGGCCAGCTGGGATGAGGCTTTTGCCGCGATTGCCCGCAGCCTGGATGGCCTGAAAGGGGATGAAATCGCCGTGCTAGTGGGGGCAATGGTTGATGCCGAAAGCATGTTCCTGGCCAAAAAATTGTTTGGCGAACGGTTGCGTAGCCCCTATTTGGATTGCCGCACCGATGGCGCCAAATTGCTGCCTGGGGTACGGGCGAGCTATCTGTTTAACAGCGGTATTGCGGGGATTGAGCAGGCCGACGCCCTGCTGCTGGTCGGTACCAACCCACGGTGGGAGGCGCCAATGGTCAATGCCCGCCTGCGCAAAGCCTATCTGCGCAGCGGTATGGGCAGTTTCCCGATTGGGGTGATTGGCGTTGCCCCCCAACTGAACTATCCCTATCAGCATATGGGGCGTAGCCCCCTGGGACTGCAGGATGTGTTGAGCGGGCAGCATCCCTTTGTTGAGCAGCTAAAGGCGGCGCAGCGTCCCGCCCTGATTCTGGGGGGCGGCGCAGTTAACCGCCCCGATGGCGCGGCCATTCTGCACACCGCCTATGCCGTGGCCGACAAATACGCCTTTGTTCGCGATGGGTGGAACGGCTTTAACCTGCTGCACACCGCTGCCTCACGGGTAGCAGGGCTGGATTTAGGCTTTGTGCCGCAGGATGCCAAAGTCGGCGTGGGCGAGATAATGGCTGAGGCGGCGGCTGGCAAAATTAAGCTGTTGTACCTGATGGGCGTCGATGACCTGCCCGCTAACAATCTGGCCAAGCTGCGCAATTCCAGCTTTGTGGTGTACCAGGGGCATCATGGCGATGCGGGCGCGGCGGCGGCCGATGTGGTGCTGCCCGGCGCGGCCTATACCGAAAAGACGGGCTGGTACAAAAATACTGAGGGGCGCTTGCAAAGCACGCAGCAGGCGATTTTGCCGCCAGGCGAAGCGCGGGAGGATTGGAAAATCCTGCGCGCCCTATCAGAACGGATTGGCCAAACCCTGCCCTATAACGATTTGGCTGATGTGCGATTGGCTTTGGCTAAGGCCTTTGATCCGCTGTTCAGCCAGCTTGACACGGTGCAGCCTGCGCCATGGCAGGCCTTTGGCCAGCCTGGCCGTCTAATCGATACACCAATGGTGCCAGTGATCGACAATTACTACATGACCGATGTTATCAGCCGCAATTCCGAAACCATGGCCAAATGCACCGAAGCCTTCGTGCTGGGCAAAAAGGCGGCGGCCTAGTCAGGAGATATCCCCATGTTCGATACACCCTTTTGGATTAGCTATGGCCTGCCCGTTGTGCACAGCGGGCTGTGGTCGTTGGTGATTATCCTGCCCCTGTTGGTGGCGGTCGCGCTGTTAACCTATGTGGAGCGTAAGGTCTTAAGCGCGGTTCATCTGCGCCGTGGGCCCAATGTGGTGGGGCCGTTTGGGTTGTTCCAGCCCTTGGCCGATGGGCTAAAGATGCTGACCAAGGAAACCATCATTCCGACCACCGCCAACCGCCTGCTGTTTCTGTTTGCCCCGATCCTGACCTTTGTGTTGTCGTTGATTGCCTGGGCGGTGATACCCTTTGATCAGGGGGTGGTGTTGGCCGACATCAACGTTGGTCTGCTGTATTTGTTTGCCATTTCGTCGCTGTCGGTTTACGGGGTGATCATCGCGGGCTGGGCCAGCAATTCCAAATACGCCTTTTTGGGCGCGCTGCGATCCGCCGCGCAAATGGTGTCTTATGAAGTGTCGATTGGCTTTGTGTTGGTCAGCGTGCTGTTAAGCGTTGGATCGCTAAACCTTAGCGATATTGTGATGGCGCAGAAAAATCTGTGGTTCGTGGTGCCGCATTTTCCCCTGCTAATTATCTTTTTCGTGTCGATGCTGGCGGAGACAAAGCGGACGCCCTTTGATTTGCCTGAGGGGGAATCGGAGTTGGTGGCGGGCTATTTCGTTGAATATTCCGCCCTAACCTTTGGCCTATTCTTCCTGGCTGAATACGCCAATTTGATATTGATGAGCGCGCTAACGGCCATATTGTTCCTGGGCGGTTGGCTGCCACCGCTGAATATTGAGCCCTTTACCTGGGTGCCGGGGCCCATCTGGCTGGCGCTGAAAACCAGTCTGTTTCTGCTGCTGTTTATTCTGGTACGTGCCGCCGTGCCGCGCTATCGCTATGACCAGTTGATGCGGTTGGGGTGGAAAGTGTTTTTGCCCTTCTCCCTGATTTGGCTGGTGGGAACGGCCATCGTGCTGGTGGTTATGGGTTGGCTGCCCGCGCTGCCCGCCAGTTAGGGGGTAGGGCGACTTCATCCCTGCCGCTTTTGCAGTGGCTTAATGAAGTGCCTTACCGTCTAAAATACCCTTGAGAATTTACCGATGTCCGCCCCTTTGCCTTTCTTACCACAATCCATCGACCCTGCCGCCCCCTATTGCCTGATTCATCAGGATGGTAAGACCCGTTATATGGCTGGCACGCTGCATCGGCACCAGCTGCTGACTGAGCTGCCCGCCGCCACCGCCGCCAACCCCGTTATCAGCATGGTGCCCTATGCCCAAATGCGGGAGCGTGGTTTTGACCTGCACGACGGGGGTGAGCCGATTCTCTCCCTGCGGGCGGATCGGGTGGTGGAAATAGGGTTGGATCAGTTGATGGGGGATGCCGACCAGCTGCCGCAAATTGTCGATGGCCCCGATTACGCCCTTAGCAATCAGGAATTTGAACAGGCGGTTGCCCAGATTATTGCCAACGAAATCTGCCGGGGGGAGGGGTCAAACTTTCTGCTATCCCGCAGGGGGCGTCTGCGCATCGCGCCCTTCAATGCCGCCACGGCGCATCTGATTTTTGCCCGCCTGGCCAGCAATGAATTTGGTGCCTATATGAGCTTTTGCTTTTTTGATGGCGACCGATATTTCATTGGATCATCGCCCGAACGGCATATCAGCATCGAAAATGGCCTGGTGCAGATGAACCCGATTTGCGGCACCCTGGCCAAATCGACCCTTAGCTATCGTCAGGATTTAATCAATTTCTTAAATGATAGCAAAGAGATAAACGAGCTTTTTCAAGTTGTTGATGAAACGCTTAAGATGATGTCGGCCATTTGCGTCGCGGGGGGGGAGATTCAGGGGCCATTCCTTAGAGAAATGAGCGCGGTGTTGCATACCGAATATGTGCTGGCTGGTCAGACCACGATGGATCCCGTGGATGCCTTTCGCGCATCGATGTTTGCGCCCACCATGGTGGGAAGCCCGCTGCAAAACGCCGCCCGCATTATTAAGAAATATGAGCGGGATTCCAGACGCTATTATTCCAGCGCGATTGTGGTGCGCAGCCAGGATGATGAGGGCAAGCCGCAACTAGACAGCGCGATTACCATCCGCACGATGGAGGTTGGGTTGGATGGCCAGGCGATTATCCAAAGCGGCGCCAGCATTGTGCGCGATTCCGTGCCGCATAAGGAGCGGTTGGAGGTGGTGGCGAAGGGGCAGGGGTTGCTGCGCGCCATTACCACCCCCAACCTAACCCCGCCGCAGCCCGTGTTGGCACAATTTATGGATGAGCAGGTGGCACAAATGTTGGCGGCGCGTAACCGCCTGCTGTCACGCTTTTGGTTTGAGAAACAAATGGCGGAGGTGGATACAACAGGCAGGCCATTTTGCCAAGCCAGCGTGCTGATTATCGACAACGAAGACCAATTTACCCAGATGCTGAAGCACATGTTTGATCGTTTGGGCTTGCAGACCCGATTGTGCGGTTGGGCAAATCTGCCCGCAGATTTGGCGGAGTTTTTGGCGGATTTTGACCTGGTGCTGGTGGGGCCAGGGCCAGGGGATCCCACCGACCTGCAGGATCCAAAGATGCAGCGGGTGCATGATATTGTCGCGTATTTGTTAACTGCACAGGCCAAATTTATGGCGGTCTGCCTGGGGCATCAGCTGCTCTCTCTCCGCCTAGGGCTGGCGGTTGCGCCAGTCGACCCGCCACGGCAGGGGGTGCAGAAAACCGTGGATCTGTTTGGGCAGGCACAGCCCGTCGGCTTCTACAACACCTTTTTTGCCCGTCCGCCCGCCACCCCTATTCCAGGGGTGCAAATCGCGGTGGAGGAGGATGGGTATGTCAGCGCGCTGCGTTCCCAAAACTTCTATAGCTTTCAGGGGCATATTGAATCGGTGCTAACCACCAACGGCATTGATATCCTTAAAGCCGCCCTGCAATGGTTGCTGCCCGAACGAATGTTATCCTAATATCAAAAGGTCATGATGAACCCGCCTAACCAACCCCAGTTTGCACCAGCTTAGCCCCCAACAGCTGGCCGTTTTGCGGGTGGTGTTGGCGCCCTTTGCGGACAAGATTGAACTGGTTGGGATTTTTGGGTCACGCGCAACCGGCATGGCGCGGCCAAATTCCGACATTGATTTGGTGCTGTATGGCGATGTTGAGGCGGCGGTGGTGGATCGCCTGCGCACCCTGTTTAGCGAAAGTTTGTTGGCGATTACCGTTGACCTGCAAGCCTATCAGGCCATCACCTATCCCGCCCTGAAACAGCATATCGACGCCGTCATGCAACCCCTGTTCACCCAGCAGGAGTTGTTGGTGCAGCAGCTTTAGCGCGCTCTTGCGGGGCAGAGTGGTGGCTGGCGCTAGATTTGCAGGGAGTATTCTTCCCGCCTAGCCATTTTATCTGGTTAAAGATAGTTTTGCACAAGGCAACCTATTAGCGGCAAGCCTACCCGCTTTTGCTACTTTTTCTGAAAACAGAAATCCTTCTAAAAAACTGTTTGTTTTATTAATAATGCTAGCAGCTTTATTTGGATTTGCAAAAGCCGCGGCTGCATCCACAACACTCCAA
>CAISOG010000082.1 GCA_903887035.1 uncultured Holosporaceae bacterium
CCACAAAACCCTGCGCGGCCCACGGGGCGGCATGATCCTGACCAATGATGAGGATCTTGGTAAGGCAATTAACCGCGCGGTCTTTCCCGGGCTGCAGGGTGGCCCCCTGATGCATGTGATTGCGGGTAAGGCTGTGGCCTTTGGTGAGGCGTTGCAACCTGGCTTTGCAACCTATGCCCACAATGTGGTGGAAAACTGCCGCCTGCTGGCCAAAACCCTGGTGGATCGTGGCGCGGCCATTACCACGGGCGGCACCGATAGCCACCTAATTACCGTTGATCTGCGTCCCAAGAAAATTACTGGGAAGCAGGCTGAGGCCGCCTTGGATCACGCGGGCATCACCTGCAACAAAAACGCCATCCCCTTTGACCCCGAAAAGCCAGCCATTACTTCTGGCATACGGTTGGGCACGCCCGCCTGCACCACCCGCGGCTTTGGGTTGGAGGAGTGGCGCAGCGTCGGCAACCTGATCGGCGATGTTTTTGATGGCGTTAAAACTGATGGCAGCCTGGATGAGGTGGTATTGCAGCGCGTGAAGCAACAGGTGCGGCAACTGACCAACGCCTTCCCCATCTACAGCCGTTTGGTGGGATAGTCGATTGCGTTGCCCCTTTTGTGGATCGAACGACAGCCAGGTTAAGGATTCGCGGCCATCCGATGACGGCAGTGCGATTCGGCGCCGCCGTTTTTGCGCCAACTGCGCCGCCCGCTTTACCACCTTTGAACGGGTGGAGCTGCGTGAATTTCAGGTGATGAAACGCAGCGGGCGGGTGGAGCCGTTTGAGCGCGATAAGCTGTTGCGATCCATGACGGTCGCCCTGCGCAAACGGCCGTTTGAGCTGCCCCGCCTGGATCAAATGGTCAACGGCATCGTCCGCCAGCTGGAAAGCCTGGGCGAACCGATTATTGCCAGCGATATGATTGGGGAAAAGGTCATGGACTGCCTGAAAGCCTTAGACAAGGTGGCCTATGTTCGCTATGCCAGTGTTTACAAGGACTTTAACGAAGCCCGCGACTTTGAATCCTTTATTGACGAACTGCGGGCGGATCCCATCAGCGAGCTGGAGGAGGAGTAGGGAATGTTTGCAGGGATTATTCAGGCGGTTGGCACCATCGATCGCTTAACCTGGGAATCAGATAGCAGCCTACGGCTGAGCATTGCCACCCCGCACGCGGCAAGCTGGGCAAAGCTGGGGGCGTCGATCGCCTGCAACGGTGTATGCCTGACCGTGGTGGCGGGCGATGCAGGGCATTTTGAGGTGCAGTTGTCGCCCGAAACCCTGGCACGCACGACGGCGGCCAATTGGCAGCAGGGGGGGCGGCT
Organism: uncultured Holosporaceae bacterium; assembly: GCA_903887035.1. Lineage (GTDB taxonomy): Bacteria > Pseudomonadota > Alphaproteobacteria > CAISOG01 > CAISOG01 > CAISOG01. The sequence continues at coordinate 1,325 of CAISOG010000082.1, forward strand.
GAACCTGGAACCCTCCCTCAAACTGGGCGACACCATTGACGGCCATTTTGTCTTTGGCCATGTTGATGGCCTGCTCACCATTACTGAGATTACCGCCCAGGCCGACTATTGGCAGATGACGCTGCGCGCGCCGCCCGAACTGCTGCCCTTTTTTGCGGAGAAGGGATCGGTCGCGCTCAACGGCACCTCGCTGACCATCAACAGCTTGTTGCCCGATGGTTTTCAGATCATGCTGATTCCCCACAGCTGGCATCACACCACCTTTTGCGATTTGCGGGTGGGGGATCAGGTCAATTGTGAGGTGGATATGCTAGCCCGCTATGTCGCCCGTCAATTGGCTGTAGGCAGCACCCATTCGGAGAAAAAATCATGACCGTCCGCGTTTTACAGTCGGGTGATGAAGCCGCCCTTGAGTCTTTTTTGTCCAGCTATACTGCCACTTGCATGTATATACGATCCAATCTACAGGAGGCAGGTCTAACCTACAACGGACAGCCCTATGAGGGGGAATATTGGGGATCATTTGATGAGGCAGGCACCCTCAACGGTGTTTTGGCTCACTATTGGAACAACAACATTATGATGAAGGCCAACAATCCCGAGGTGTTAAGCGATCTGTTGCAATCTTTTAAGGCAGCGGTTAGTCGCCCGATTGCTGGCGTCCTAGGGGTCAATGACCAAGCAGATCAGGTCATTGAGGAATTGGGAGTATCCGATGCACCCTTTGCCCTAAATACGAATGCACTTTTATACTCCCTTGACCTAACCCAGCTGACCCTACCAACAAATCGGCACGGCAACGCCTACCGCATGGTGGGGATTGATGCAATCGACCGCACGCTCCTGACCCGATGGATTAGATCCTTTGAGATTGAGGCCGTGCAGCGAGAGGACGATGACGCCTTAACACTTGATGTTGCAGACAGTGTGGACAAGATGCTGGCCAGTGGCAATAACTGGGCTTTGTTGGTTGATGATAACCCCGTCTGTTTGAGTGGTTTTAATGCCAGCCTGTCAGATATTGTACAGATTGGCCCTGTTTGGACACCGCCAGAGCATCGCAGCAACGGCTATGCCCGAACCTTGCTGGCCTTAACCCTGGTAAAGGCACGGGAGAGGGGTGTGAAAGAGGCTATCCTTTTTACCGATGTGCCAG
>CAISOG010000083.1 GCA_903887035.1 uncultured Holosporaceae bacterium
GACCATCATCTCAACGCATCGATCAAAATTTGCACCAATACGGTCCATTTTGTTGACGTAGCAAATGCGCGGCACGCCGTATTTATCAGCCTGACGCCAAACTGTTTCGGATTGCGGCTCCACACCCGCGACGCTGTCAAACACCGTGACCGCACCGTCCAACACCCGCAAGCTACGCTCCACCTCAATCGTGAAGTCAACGTGCCCTGGTGTGTCAATAATATTGACGCGGTAGTCGATGTCGTTCATCCGCCAGTTGCAGGTTGTCGCAGCTGAGGTGATGGTAATCCCACGCTCCTGCTCCTGCTCCATCCAGTCCATGGTCGCCGTGCCCTCATGCACCTCACCAATTTTGTGGCTGCGCCCCGTGTAGTACAAAATCCGCTCCGTTGTCGTGGTTTTACCCGCGTCAATGTGCGCCATGATACCAATGTTACGGTAACGCTCTAAGGGATGGGAACGAGGCATAAGAAAATCCTTTTAATATTACCAACGATAATGGGAGAAGGCTTTGTTTGATTCAGCCATACGGTGGGTTTCTTCCCGCTTTTTAACAGCGCCGCCACGACCCTGCGAGGCGTCCAACAGCTCAGCACGCAGAGCGGCCGCCATGGTTTTTTCGTTTTTCTTACGCTTACGCGCAGCATCCCGCAACCAACGCATTCCGACGCTGATTGAACGATCCGAGCGCACCTCAATCGGCACTTGATAGGTAGCGCCACCCAAACGGCGCGACACCACCTCCACCATTGGACGGGCATTGTCCAGCGCTGATTGAAAAACCTTCAACGGATCTTGCTTCGTAACGCGTTCAATATCATCAAGCGCACCATAGATGATTTGCTCAGCAACAGATTTTTTGCCGTGATTCATCACAATGGCAACCATGTGACTGATTTCAACACTGTTGAAACGAGGATCGGGAATAACTTCGCGTTTTTCTGGGCGGTGACGACGTGCCATTTTATACTACCTTACTTCGGTTTTTTCACGCCGTACAAAGAACGACGTTTTTTACGGTTTTTAACACCCTGGGTATCCAGCGTGCCACGAATAATGTGATAGCGAACCCCGGGCAAGTCCTTTACCCGGCCGCCACGGATCATAACCACTGAGTGCTCCTGCAGGTTGTGCCCTTCACCAGGGATATAAGCAATAACCTCATAGCCATTGGTCAGGCGAATCCGAGCAACCTTACGCAAGGCGGAGTTCGGCTTTTTTGGAGTGGTGGTATAAACACGGGTACAAACCCCACGCTTTTGCGAGCAGGACTTCATGGCCGGTGATTTGGTCCGATACACCTTTGGGCTACGCGGCTGACGAACCAACTGATTAATAGTAGGCATAGAGCATTTCCTAAAAAAATTCTTGTACATCTTAACGATACACACCCGCATCGCCACTTTTGGCTTAGCAGAGTGCAGCAAGTTACCGACAAAGCAAGCTGTCGTCAAGCGGTTTGCAACAAAAAGCTTATCCCCATTGCACAACTTTGTTGCACGCGCTTAGATTAGGCACAACCAACCCAGTTTCACCATCCCTTTAATTCAGAAAGATTGCCACCATGTCCACAGCCATACATCCCTATCGAACCCATCGTTGCAGTGCGCCACGCGCTGAACATGTTGGCACAACCATGCGCCTTAGCGGTTGGGTGCATCGTATTCGTGACCATGGCGGGGTGCTGTTTTTGGATTTGCGGGATCACTATGGCCTGACTCAATGCGTCGCGGCGCAGGATAATCCCAATTTGGCCAGCTTAGAAAAATTAAAGCCTGAATCGGTGGTGACAATCACGGGCACTCTTCAGGCGCGGCCAGCCGAAACCATCAACAGCAATCTGCCAACGGGCGAAGTCGAGCTGGTGGTTGAGCAATTGGCGATTCTGTCCGAGGCCGACACCCTGCCCTTCCCTGTTCACGGGAATGAGCCGGTTGGTGAAGATATGCGCTATCGCCATCGCTATATCGATTTACGGCGGGAGGAGGCGCATCGGCGCATCATGTTGCGCACCGCGATTATCGATAGTGCGCGCCGCCGCATGAAGGCCGCAGATTTCAATGAAATTCAGACCCCCATCCTGACCGTCAGCTCACCAGAGGGGGCACGGGACTATCTGGTACCATCACGCCTGCATCCGGGCAGCTTCTACGCCCTACCGCAGGCGCCGCAAATTTTTAAGCAATTGCTGATGGTATCGGGCTTTGATCGCTATTTCCAGATTGCCCCCTGTTTTCGGGATGAGGATGCGCGTGCCGACCGCGCTCCAGGCGACTTTTACCAGCTGGATCTGGAAATGTCTTTTGTGACGCAGGAGGATGTGTTTGCAACGGTTGAGCCCATATTGCTTGGCATTTTTGCGGAATTTGCCGCAGGTCGCATGGTCGATTCCTTACCAGTTGCGCGCTTTACCTTTGAACAGGCTTTGTTGCAGTTTGGCACCGACAAACCCGATTTGCGCAACCCGTTGCGCATCCAGGATGTCACCACGGTTTTTGCCGACAGCGGCTTTGGCCTGTTTGCCCGTGGTGTGGCGGCGGGCAACGTGGTGCGCGCCATCCCCTGCCAGGCGGCCAGCCAGCCCCGCAGCTTTTTTGACGGCCTCAACGACTGGGCGCGGGAAATTGGCGCGGGCGGACTGGGCTATATTATTTTTGAAGGAGAAGAGGCCAAAGGGCCTATTGCCAAACACTTGGATGAACCGCGCCTGACCCAGCTGCGCCAACTGACGGCGGCGGCGGGCGGCGACACC
>CAISOG010000084.1 GCA_903887035.1 uncultured Holosporaceae bacterium
CGCCGCATCCCGTTGAAATAATAGGTCACATGCGGGTACTTTTCGGTCTCCGCGGTGTGCAACTGCCGCAAGCCGCTGCTCGACACCACCTGCGCCAGGGTGTTTTCCAGCGGTGGCAGCGGTGACAGCGATGGATAACGCTCAGTCAGCTTCAGATCCTCAGAATACAAGGCCATGCCAACCGCGCTGCAAAAATTTATCAGGGCGGGGCGGGTAAAGCCATCGGCGGCAAAATCCTGTTTCAACAAGGCTTCCCACATTTCGACGCAACGGTCGGTGCGGAAGTTGAAAAAATGTAGGCCATCCTGGGCACGCATCGGCGGGCAGTTGGCCAGGGCGATGGGGGGCAGGTTTTCATCGCTGTAGCCCGCCGCATAACCCGCCACAATCGCCGCCATAGCATGGGTGAAGGATGGGGTGGCATCGGCAAAGCTGGCCACCAATTCGGGGTCTAAGGCCACCTCATCCGCTGTTGCGGGGGCTTCGGCCTTAGGCAGGGGGGCGGAATTGCCCGTCCACCCCTGGGTGATGACATCATAGCTGGCCTGCAGGCGATCCCATCGTTTGTCGCGATCCATGCCGTAAAATCGCCCACCGACGCTGCCCAACGCACAATGCTGGCGGGCATGGGGGCTTAGGGATTGCCACAGCGATTGCACATAACGCTTGGCCGATTTGGGGTGAACATCGCGGCCATCCAATTGGGCGTGCAGCACGCTTTTTAGGCCTGCCGCCGCATAAATCTCTATCAGGGCGGTCAGGTGGCTGATATGGCTGTGCACCCCGCCGTCCGACAGCAGGCCGAACAGGTGCACCACCCCATCCCCCGCCTGAATCGCGGCGATATGTTGTTGTAACATCGCGTCCCGCGCCAGGCTGCCATCCTGAATCGCCAGGTTATAGGTTTCAAGCTGCGATGGGTTAACCCGCCCGCTGCCCAGTGCCAGGTGGCCTGTTTCGGAATTGCCCATGCCATCCTTGGGCAGGCCGACCGCCGTGCCCGACGCGCCCAGCGTTGTCCAGGGGTGATCCCGCATCAACTGATCCAACACAGGGGTGCGCGCCTGTGCCCATGCATTGCTGATAGCCGCCTTGCGCGCCTCAGGGCTGTTCATATGCTCTGGTATATAGCCCAGTCCGTCCAGGACGACCAACACCACGGGGGTGATAGCGGGATTATCCCTGGTTAATTCTATAGGCATCACAGATCCCCTTTAAGGTTTTTGATGGAAACGCTTTTGCCTCTCGGCATGCGGCAATTTTACGGGCAAGCGGGCGGGCGCGCAAGCGAGGTTGGAACCGATGGCATGAAAGCCAAAATTTTTTGCAGCATGGGGGTCATTTCCTCGGCGGGAATCCCCCCCTGGCCAGACAACCATTGCCACAACACCACCTCTGGCACCTCTAACAAATCCTCATAGGCGGTCAGCTCTGCATCGGTCATGCTGTCCAGATGCTTGGCGGCAAAGGCGCCCAGGATGGCATCCAGCTCCTTCGTGCCGCGATAGCCGCTTTGGTAGCGCAACCGTTTAAGCCGATAGGCGCGATTGTGCTGTTGGCCGCTGGTGCTATCAGGGGCGCGGGTGGGATGGGGGGCGGGATTGGGTTGCTGTGCATCGGTCATCCCTATGTTTTTACCCAGTTCACCAATTTGGGCAAGGTGGTGTATGATGGCATAATGAATGCCAACGCCCCATCCGTCGCTGTTGCCGCGCCGCAATCTGCTGAGCAGCCCGCTAAACAGCATGACTACAGCTGGTTCGGCCAGCCCGTCACCATCCTGCCCCTGGTGACGCCGCCAAAGGCTAAGCTATTGGCGCGGTTGGGAATTTCTACCGTTGCCGACCTGCTGCTGCACCTGCCCAGCGGGATTCAGGATTTTGGGCAGGCCAGCACCATTGCCGCCGCGCCACAGGGGCAAGCCGCCACCTTAACCGTGGAGGTCATCGAACATCGGCCGCCGGCGCGGGCGGGGCGCAACAGCTTTGCCCATGGCGCGAAAGGAGGCCATCACAGCCCCTATCTGATCGGGGTGCGTGATGGCAGCGGTGTGGCGGATCTGGTCTTTTTTAACCAGCGCAGCACGGCCATGCTGCAAAAACAGTATCCGATAGGCGCCACGCGGGTGATAAGTGGCGAACTGAGCGGGGGCATGTTCAATATGCCCCAGATTCGGCACCCGACCCGCCTGCTGTTGCCGGAACAGGCCGCCTGGGCGCCGCGCTTTCAATCGGTCTATCCGACCACCCCTGGCTTGCCGCAATGGTGGTGGCAAAAACTGATGACGCAAACGATTAAGCTGTTGGAATCGCGGTGGCGGGCGCAAAGTGTCGGCACGGGACAATTGACCGAATGGCTGCCAACAGAACTGTTGCGTGACCACCGCTGGCCAAATTGGCTGCAGGCCTTGCGCCAGCTGCATCAACAACCGCGACAATCCCGCCAGGCTGGAGGGGGGCAGGCTGAAGGGCAGGGCAGTGCAGGGGAGGGGGACGCAACCTCAACCTCAACCCCGACTCCGACTCCGACTTCGACATCAACCCCAACCCCAACAGAGCCGCCTACCGACCCCTTTGTGGCGCACCCCGCCCGCCTGCGACTGACCTTTGATGAGCTGTTGGCACAGCAGATAACGATGGTGGCGGCGCGGGCAAGCCGCCCAGGGCGCGCGCAGCCGATGACTCTATCCCCCGATACGCTGCAGCAGGCCTTGGCGCTGTTGCCCTTTGCCCTAACCCCTGGTCAGCAGGCGGCGGTGGATCAGTTGCATCAGGATTTGGCCAGCCCGCGCCTGATGAACCGCTTGTTGCAGGGCGATGTGGGCAGTGGCAAGACCGTGGTGGCTTTTTTGGGCAGCCTGCCCGTGTTGCAGGCGGGCGGCCAGGTGGCGATTCTGGCACCCACCACCATATTGGCGGCGCAACATGCGGAAACCCTGCGCCCCTTGGCGGCGGCTTTAGGCTATCAAGTCGGCCTGTTTCAGGGGGGCAAGCGGGATCAGGCGATGCTAACGGCGCTGGCAGAGGGGGGCGTGCAGCTGGCCATTGGCACCCATGCCCTGCTGGAGGATGCCGTGCGCTTTGCCAAGTTGCAGCTGGTGGTAATTGATGAGCAGCAACGATTTGGCGTTAAACAGCGACTAAATTTGTTAAGCAAGGGGGCGGCAAAGGATTGGGATGCCGCGGATGGGACGATAGCGGACGGTAGTTTGGGGCAGGGGGCGGATGGTCATGATCGCCTGGCGATTGACCTACTGGTGATGTCGGCCACGCCGATTCCGCGCAGCCTGGCGCTGACTTTTTATGGCGATATGGAGGTGACGCGGCTGACCGATAAGCCGCCTGGCCGCCAGCCTATCAACACCCGTCTGTTCAGCCTTAGCCGTCTGTCAGAGGTGTTGGACGGCTTGGGGCGTGCCATCGCGGCGGGATCGCAGGCCTATTGGGTTTGTCCGCTGGTCAGTGAATCGGAAAAATCCGATTTGGCGGCGGCTGAGGCGCGTTTTGCGGTGATGCAGGAACGCTTTGGCAATCAGGTGGGGATGGTGCATGGGCGCCAAAAACCTGCTGAAAAACAAGAGATTCTTAAGGATTTTCGCGATGGAAAGTATCGGTTGTTGGTGGCCACCACGGTAATTGAGGTCGGGGTTGATGTGCCCGCGGCCACCATCATGGTGGTGGAAAGCGCCGAACGCTTTGGCCTGTCCCAATTGCACCAGCTGCGTGGGCGGGTGGGGCGCGGCACCGCGGCGGGCAGCTGTATGCTGCTGTATGGTCACCGCCTTAGCGCCCTGGCCAAACAGCGGTTAGAAATGATGCGCTTAAGCCAGGATGGTTTTGCCTTGGCAGAGGCCGACCTGAAACTACGCGGGGCGGGCGACATGTTGGGCTTGCGGCAAAGTGGTCAGCCGCTGTACAAACTGGCCGATTTGGCCGTGCATGGCAGCCTTGTGGAATCCGCCCTGGCGGTGGTTGGCCAGCTGTCGCCGCCGCAGTTGGCCAGCCTGCATCAGGTTTATCAACAGCTGTTCCCCCATTTGCAAAGCGATTGGCAACGGGCGGGTTAGCACCACATCTTCGGTGTCATCCTCCTCATCCTCCGCGCAGGAGGGGGATTCATGCGGCAAGGACAATTAAGGGCGTGCTACTTGGCTAATTATTTCGCTAAGGCCAACCGCTGCCCAGGCAGTTTTTTCAGCTCCGCCAGGGTACGGGTAAGATCCTTTTGCTGGCCTCTGAACAGGGTCAGTTTGTTACCGCTCAGCTTAGCATTACCAACCGCTTTAACGCTAAGCGGATTAACTTGTTCGCTATTAACATAAATTTCGTAGTGCAAATGCGGACCCGTTGCGATGCCCGTGCGCCCAACATAGCCGATAACCTGCCCCTGCCGCACCTTGGCGCCAACGCGAATGTTGTTGGCAAAGGCGTTCATATGGCCATAGGCGGTCTGATAGGCGCTGTCATGCTTGATTTTGACGTAGTTGCCATAGCCGCTAAATCGACCAGCAAAG
>CAISOG010000085.1 GCA_903887035.1 uncultured Holosporaceae bacterium
GGAGGATTATCAAGAAATCATTTTAAACCAAAATCTTACACCCCGCAAAAACCTCAACTGGCTTACCCCACTTGAGGCCTTTACCCAAAATATCCACCTTGTTGCACTTCAAACTTGAATTCAGCAAGCTTAAAAATATCAAAGGATCATTGCCCAAAACTGGGCGACTATCGAACCAACGCCGCAACACGGCTTAGTAATCTTGCTGAGTCATCAGACTTATTACGGTCAAAAAATTCAATTTGTGTTCTATGAAGATTGTGTTTGTTCGAGGGATATCGGTGAGTAACTAAAAATAGTTTATGGTTATAAATTTTTGCGCTGTCCCAAACCAACCAACTTGCACTAAGATTGGGTCTTTGGGTGGCGATCGAAAATCTTTCTGTTGTGGTTTCTGGTGCAAAGCCAGGATTGAAGGGAACCAATAAACCATAGTCGCCAACTGAATAAAAACTATTTGAGTTAAATTGTATAATCCGTCCCTCATTTAGCATTTCTTCTGCCAAAGATTTTTCCTGTGAATTGGCAGGAAACGAACCGTAATCAATGGCGTTTTGAACGGCAACTTCTGGTTTCAAAAAGGTATAAATTCCTTTAACGTCTCGCATACCGTTACATAAGGCTTTAATACAGGGTGCCAGTGTTAAACCGACCACACTTCCCTGGGGAACCACCCAACAATCCATTCTAGCCCGCAGGACATCATCAGTAAATTTATAAGTTGACATTTAAAATAGCTTTTTCATTAAGAATCTTAAAAGAAAAATGTATAAAAATAATTGTGTCAATAGATATGTTGCGAGAGGTTGTCGGGCAGTTGATGGCTGGGGATGCAGCTGGCTTAGCGTTGCAGCCTTTTGCAATCCAAAGGATTGGCCTTAAGAAATGTTTATGGTAATGGTCGGGAATTCAACAGCCCCTGTTTATCATCTCAAAAAGTTTAAGCTGCCGATCATGTTTATCCAAACCGAATCCACCCCCAATCCCAACAGCCTGAAATTTATTCCGGGTCAACCGGTTATGGCGGATAGCACGGCCGATTTCCGTGAGGCGGCTAAGGCCAAACAATCGCCGCTGGCCAACCGCCTGTTTCGCATTGACGGCGTGGCTGGTGTCTATTTGGGCAGTGATTTTATCACGGTGACTAAGCAAGATTTGCACGATTGGCTGCTGTTAAAACCCGCGATTATCGGGGCGATTATGGATCATTACAGCAGTGGTGATGCGGCGGTTGCCGCCGATTCTGCCGCCCCCGCTGTGGCTGGTGAGGCCGCTGAGGATAGCGATCTGGTTGCCCAAATTAAGGAGGTGTTGGACAGCCGCGTTCGCCCCGCCGTCGCCATGGATGGCGGCGACATCATCTTTGATCGGTTTGAGGATGGCGTTGTTTATTTGTACCTTCAGGGGGCGTGTTCCGGCTGCCCCAGCTCCTCCGCGACCTTAAAAAACGGCATCGAAAACATGCTGCGCTATTATGTGCCAGAGGTGGAGGAGGTGCGGGCATCCAACCAATAGGCTGCGCGCATCTTACCAGCCATGCCCCCCGTTTTGCCTCATCCAAACCCCACCCCCCTGACCCTGAATATTGACACAGCGGGCGATACCTGTCGGCTGTGGCTGACAGCCGCGGATGGCGCGGTGGTGGCAGAACGGGCAGAGATGGTTGGCAAGCATCACGAAAGCCACCTGTTGCCCCTGTTGCGCCAATTGTTGGATCAGGCGGCGGTTGGATTGCCCGATTTGGGCGCGGTGACGGTGGTGGCCAGCCCTGGCGCCTATACCAGCCTGCGCGTCGGGGTGGCCAGCGCCAAGGCTCTCGCCCTCGCCCTCAACCTGCCGCTACAGTTGCAAACCGCCTGATGGGGGTGGGGCAGGCACAACTACCACCCCCCCTTTTCATGTAATGAATTTTTTCGGTAACAGTTTTGGGTTATGATGGCTGTGATGAACCGATGGAATCGCCCGACAGTGGTTTTTTGCATGGCGTTGGCCTTTGCCTTTGCCTTTGCCACCCTGGGTCATGGCCAGCTGGTGGGGCAGGCGTTGGCGCAAACCGTTCCCTCCAGCCGTCAACAAGTACAGCTGAGTTTTTCCCCGATTGTTAAACAAACCGCGCCCGCGGTGGTCAATATCTATGCCAAGAGGGTGGTGAAGCAGCGCGCCAACCCGATGCTAAACGATCCTGTTTTTCAAAAGTTTTTTGGCAACAATTTTATGTTTGGCCTGCCGCGTGAACGGATTGAAAATTCGTTGGGCTCTGGGGTGATTATTCGTGCCGACGGTCAAATTGTTACCAACTATCATGTGGTGGAATCCAGTGATGAGATCACGGTGGTGTTAGCCGACCGCCGCGAATTTCCTGCCAAGGTTACCTATGGTGATAAGCGGATTGATCTGGCCTTTTTGAAAATTGAGGCTGGCAATGTGCCCTATGTGGAATTGGCGGATTCGGATGCGGCCGAGGTGGGGGATGCGGTGTTGGCCATCGGCAATCCCTTTGGCGTGGGACAAACGGTTACGATGGGCATTATTTCCGCGTTGGCACGAACCGCGGGCGGCATTTCTGACCTGAACTTTTTTATCCAAACCGATGCCGCCATCAACCCGGGCAACTCCGGCGGGGCGTTGGTGGATTTGAATGGGCGATTGCTGGGCATCAATACCGCCATTTTCAGCCGTGATGGCGGATCCAACGGCATTGGATTTGCAATTCCCGCTAACATGCTGCGCGCCAGCGTTGCCTCCTTAGAAAAAAATGGGCGGGTGGTGCGGCCATGGCTGGGGCTTAGTGGTCAGCCCGTCACCGCCGAAATTGCCAACAGCCTGGGGCTTAGTCGCCCGACTGGTGTGCTGGTGGCCAGGGTGGTTCGGGATGGTCCCGCCGCAACCGCTGGCCTCAAAAGCGGCGATGTAATCTATGCGGTGGAGAATAAGGAGGTTACCGATCTGGAATCCCTGCGTTTCTATGTATCGACCGCTAAGCCCACGGGGTCGGTACGGCTGTCGGTCATTCGTCAGCAACGGCAATTAAACCTGTCGATGCCGTTGCAAGCTGCGCCGGAAAATCCCCTCCGCCAGGAAACCAAGCTGGCTGGGCGTACCCCCCTGACGGGTGCCACTGTGGTCAATCTGTCGTCCGCCATTGCCGAGGAATATGGCTTTGCCAGCGATCAGGGGGTGGCGGTGATCAAGACGGATCAGGGGACGCCCGCCGAACAGTTGGATCTGCGCGCTGGCGACATCGTGTTGGCGATCAATGGGGTTGAGGTGGATTCGGTGGCCAGCCTGCGGGATTTGGTTAAGGAGCCCAATCGCGGCTGGCAAATCACCATCCGCCGCGGTGCCGACGTGCTGAATGTGGTGGTTCGGGGATAGGGCAGGGCGGTTCGCGGGCACCGCACAATTGGTCGGCACAGACCCA
>CAISOG010000086.1 GCA_903887035.1 uncultured Holosporaceae bacterium
TTGCGGGTGGAATGATACAGCATGGGGTTGGGGTCTCCAGGTGTTATGAGCGATGCAATCTAAGGGGTTTGTGGGGGTGTTGATTGATGCTTTGACAATTGACGATGCACGGCGGCGGCCAATCTGGCCTTAACCATCATCGCCACCCATACCACCGCCAACAGCAACCAGGTTAGGGCGTATTGCAAATGGTTGTTGGGCAGATCAAGATTTTTATCGACCAACCATTTTTGTTGATCTGGATCAAAGCTGGCCACCTGCAAATACAGCTGGCTGCGAAAGCTGGTGGCATCCTTGCCCAACCGCTTTGACATCGCCGCCAAATCCATCCACCACCAATCGCCCTGAACGGGGTTGGCGGGCATAAAGGGGCTGATGGACGGCGCGGGCAAGGCAAAGGCCTGAACCGCGGTAGGAACCGCCGTGTTTTTGCTGGCAGGCGAGGGGCTGGCAGGCTTATCAACAGGCGTATCAGCAGGCGCAGGCGCCGTTGTCGTCGTGCAAATGTCGGTCTTGTCCCAGGGAAAGGCCAGGGCGACACTGCCCGCCGCCGCAGGAAAATCCGCCCAACACAGGCACCGCCGCCCCAACTGCCCCGCCAAATTGGTCTGATTTTGCAGGGGGAAACAATTGGCGCGATCCAAGGCCAGGGTCAGGTCATAGCCGCGATAGGGCTTCAGAGCGCCGGCTGCCGCTGCATCAGCGGGGGGGGTGTTAAGACCAATGGCAATCTCCTGCAACAACGCCTGTTTTTGCCCCAACCGTTGCCATTGCCAACCGCTAAGCCCCAACAGCAACAGGGCGCCCGCCGCGATGACCAGCCAATCGCCTAAACGCAGCTGGCGCAGCGATGGCAGCAACAGGCGCAGGGATAGCATTAGACAGGCAACCGCTGGCGCAGCTGACACAGCCGTTGCAGCATGGGTTCGTGCCAACGCCACACCATCATGCTGGCCAGCACGCCGATGCCAATGCCAATCAGGCCAAAACCCGCCCAGCCAATCTGCTTAATAATCGGCAGCAGGGATTGCCCCGCTTCCATGTAAATCGACACAAACAGAAACAGCCACACCACGTCAACAAAGTGCCAGTACCAGGCCGCCGCCTCAAACCCCACATGATGATCCGGCTTAAACTGCCCCTTACGCGCACGCAGCAGGCAGACCAGCAGAAAGGTTGTGCCCACAAAAACGTGAAAGCCATGAAAGCCCGTCGCCATATAGAAATTGGTCGGGTACACCCCATCCTTAAAGGCAAAGCTGGCATGATGATACTCAAAGGCCTGCACGCCTGAGAAAATCACGCCCAACAGCACGGTCAGCAATAAGGCCTGCACCACCTCCACCCGCACATTCTCCCGAATTGCCTCATGCGCCCAGGTGACGGTGCAGCCAGACAACAGCAGGATCAGGGTGTTCAGCAGCGGCAATTCCATCGCATCCAATGTTTTGATGGTTTTGGGCGGCCACACTCCACCAATTTCGGGGGTTGGAAACAGGCTGGCGTTGAAGAATGACCAGAAGAACGCCACGAAAAACATCACTTCGGAAACGATGAACAGCGCCATGCCAATCCGCAAACCGCGCTGAACCGCGCTGGTATGATGACCACCCCTCACCGCCTCACGCACGACATCACGCCACCAAACCGCCATACAGCTTAGCAGGCTGACACCGCCCAGCCCCATCAGCCAGGGTTTGTAGCCATGAAAAAACAGTGCCGCGCCCAGCGCCAAAAATCCTACCGAAAAAGCCGTCAAAATTGGCCAGGGGCTGGGGTCAACCAGGTGATAAGGGTGTTTGGGCAAATGATTGTTGCTGTTGGCCATCATAAAATCCAAGAAAGGTTAGCAAAAAATTGGTGGAAGAATTGTTCGGTGCTGTGGGCAAATTGGTTGCGGGCGAAAGCCCCCCTTATTTAAGAAGCGGGCGCATGGTTTGGCAAGCCCGAAGGCGTATCGGATTTCCCCGTTTGGTTGGGCGCTAGGGGCAAAGGCGGATTGGCGGTGGCGGCGGTATTCGCCTGCGCCGCCTGATTCTTGGCATCCCCCTTAACCTCAAAATACGTATAGGACAGGGTGATGGTGTGCAGATCGGCCAGCTCAGCATCCTTGTCAATTTCGGGATCGACAAAGAAACTGACGGGCAGATCCACCACCTGGCCAGGGTTCAGATGCTGCGCCTGAAAACAAAAGCACTGAATCTTATTGAAATAAGGCGCGATTTTTTCGGGCGTCACGTTATAACTGGACATCACCGTCAGGGGTTTATCAGATTGGTTAACCAGTCGGTATTGCGCCAAAAAGGCCTGCCCCCCCCGCACCGACACCTGCGCCTGCAGCGGGCGAAAATCCACCAGCAGATTGGGGGCATGATCGGCGTTAAAGCGGATGGTGAATTGGCGATCGCTGGCCTGCAAAGCCCCCTGCCCCAACTGGCCTGCTACCTTAGGCGTGCCACCAAAGCCCGTCACCTGGCAAAACAGGCGGTACAGCGGAACCGAGGCAAAGGACAGCCCCAACATGGCCATCACCACCCCGACAATCCACCAGGCCGCCTTGCGATTGCTGCGGCTCGGGTCATGAACGGCGGCATGCTGTGGGTCAAAAACGGAAGGCTGCTCAGACATCTTTTACCCTCCCAACAACGCGTGATCGGCAACCAACGCCACAAACAAGCCAAACAGATACAGAATGCTGCATCCAAAAACACGGCTGGCCAGCTTGGCAATCGCCTCATCCCCCTTGGCCTGTTTCAGCTTGCGACAGCTGGCCACGAACCACAGCCCCAGCCCCAGTGCGACCACGGCATACAGCCCGCCCGTCAGGCCAAACACCGCTGGCAGCAGGCTAACGGCCAGGCAGATTAAGCTGTAGTACCAAATCTGCTGCACCGTGGCGGTCAGGCCGACAATAACGGGCAGCATCGGGGTGTTGGCGCGGGCGTAGTCAGCGCGCAGGTTGATGGCCAGCGCCCAAAAATGGGGGGGCGTCCACACAAAAATCAGCAGAAACAGCAACCAGGGTAACAGCGCGGTTTGGCCAGTCGCCGCCGCCCAGCCAATGACGGGGGGCAATGCCCCCGCCGCGCCACCAATCACAATGTTCTGCGTGGTGCGGGGCTTAAGCCAAATGGTGTAAATTCCAACATAAAAAACAATGGTCAGTGCCAACAGTCCCGCCGCCAGGCTGTTCACCTGCACCGCCATCACCACCACCGACAACACCGCTAACGCCGCCGCAAAAATCAGCGCCATGGTGGGGTGCAAGCGTCCAGCGGGCAGCGGCCGTGACTGCGTGCGGGTCATCAGCCCATCGCTTTCCCGCTCCCACCACATATTCAGGGCACCTGCCGCGCCCGCGCCCACCGCAATGCACAACATCGCCAACAGGGCTTGCAGGGTTGGTAGATGCACGGGAGCCAGATACATCCCCACCCAGCTGGTAAAGATGACCAGCGCCATCACCCGCGGCTTCAGCAATTGCCAATAGTCGCGCAGCTGCCCTGGCCAGGGGCTGGCCAAGGCCGCCGCCCCGCCCGCCGTTTCGCCTGACGACGCACCAGCATCAGCACCAGGGCTAGCGTGAGGCGAAAAGGGTGATTTAGCAGCAGGTTTGGGCATCAGTTTGGCTGGCCGCCCTTAATGCCGACCGGCCACATCGGCAGGCAACGCAGGGGGCGTATCAAAACTGTGGAACGGTGGCGGCGATGACACCGTCCATTCCAGGGTGGTTGCCCCCTCACCCCACGGGTTATCGCCCGCCTTGCGCTTAGCAACAAACATTTCCACCACCACCACCAGGAAGAACAGCGTGGCCGCCCCAGAGATGTAGGAGCCGATGCTGGCCACATAGTTCCACCCCTCATAGGCATTGGGATAGTCGGGAATCCGCCGTGGCATCCCCGCCAGCCCCAAAAAGTGCATTGGGAAAAAGGTCAGGTTGACCCCGATAAAGGTCAGCGCAAAGTGAATCTTGCCCAGCGTTTCGTTGTACTGATAACCACTCATTTTACCAATCCAGTAGTAAAATGCCGCGAAAATCGCAAAAACTGCGCCCAGGCTGAGCACATAGTGAAAGTGCGCCACGACGTAATAGGTGTTGTGCAGCACCTGATCCACACCCGCGTTGGCCAAAACGATTCCCGTCACCCCGCCAACCGTGAACAGGAAAATAAAGCCAATCGCCCACAGCATCGGCGTCTTAAAGCTGATGGATCCGCCCCACATGGTGGCAATCCAGCTGAACACCTTAATGCCGGTTGGCACCGCGATAAACAGGGTGGCGGCGGTGAAATAGGCCTTGGTATCGGTGCTAAGCCCCGCGGTGTACATATGGTGCGCCCATACGACAAAGCCCAACACGCCAATCCCCACCATGGCGTACACCATTCCCAAATAGCCAAACACTGGCTTTCTCGAAAAGGTTGACACGATATGGCTGACAATACCAAAGGCTGGCAAAATCATGATGTACACTTCGGGGTGGCCAAAGAACCAGAACAGATGTTGATACAGCAGGGGGTCACCACCCGTGGCTGGATCAAAAAAGCTGCCGCCAAAGTTGCGGTCAACCAGCAACATGGTGATCGCGCCCCCCAAAACGGGCAGCGATAGCACCAACAAAAAGGCCGTAACCAGCATCGCCCACACGAACAGCGGCATTTTGTACCACCCCATGCCAGGCGTGCGCATGTTAAAAATGGTCACGATAAAGTTGATCGCCCCCAGGATGGAGGATGCCCCCCCCAAATGCAGGCTGAAAATCGCCATGTCCACCGAAGGCCCCGAATGGCTGACAATACCACTGAGCGGGGGATAGACCGTCCAACCAGTCCCTACCCCCTCCCCCACAAAGGCGGAAGCCACCAGCAGCGAAAAGGCAGGAACCAACAACCAAAAAGAAATGTTGTTGAGCCGTGGAAAGGCCATATCGGGCGCGCCAATCATCAGCGGCACAAACCAGTTGCCAAACCCACCAATCAGGGCGGGCATCACCACAAAAAAGACCATAATTAGGCCGTGCGCGGTAATCCAAACATTCCATTGCTGATAATTGGTGCCAATAATTTGCATCCCAGGCTCCATCAGCTCTGCCCGCATCAGTACCGAAATCAGGCCGCCAATCAGGCCGGCAAAAATCGAAAAGATGATGTAAAGCGTGCCGATATCCTTATGGTTGGTTGACAGCAACCACCGCCGCCAACCGGTTGGATGGTGATCGCCATGATGCGCGGTGTTGTGAGGGGTTTTGGTTGAACCATAAGCCATTGTTAAAGGCTCCTTACGTTAGTTTTTAAGGCTAGAAATAGGGGGATTGGCGGGGGCAGCAATGCTGCTGATCGCTGAAACATCGGGCAGGGGCTGACCCGCCGCCGTTTGTTGCTTAGCCAGCGCCAACCATTTGTCATAATCTGCTTTGGGCAGGGCGTGCACCACAATCGGCATAAAGCCATGATTGACACCGCAAATCTGCATGCATTGGCCATAGAATGTGCCGGGCTTATCAATCCGCACCCAGGCCTCGGTCAGTTTGCCCGACACGGTGTTGCGATGAATCCCCAGCGCGGGCACCATCCAGCCGTGAATCACGTCCGCGCCAGTGAATTGCAGCCGAACAACCTCTCCCACTGGCAGCACCATCGGGTTATCCACCTCCAGCAGGCGTTTTTGGCCAGGCTTCAACTCCTCCGTCGGAATCATGCGTGAATCAAAATCTAAGGCTGGCGCGACAGGCTCCGCATTGGCGGCAAGATTGGCGGCAGGCAGCCCCGCATTTTCACTAGCTTCTTTGCCGGGATCTTTGCCAGCAGTTGCCGCAACCTTGGCATCATCGGCGTAAACATATTGCCAATACCACTGGTGACCAACGATTTTTACGGTCATTGAGGCTTCGGGATTCTGGCCACCGTAATACAGCAGGCGGAAGGATGGCACCGCCAACACGATCAAGATAAGGGCGGGAATAGCGATCCACACCACCTCAAGCGGCAAGTTGTGGGTGCGTTTCGACGCAACAGGATTCTTGCTGGCACGAAATCGCACCACCACCACCACCAACAGCGCCAGAACAAACAGCACGATGCCAAAAATAATGTACAACAGCCAATGGTGCAGGTTGTGGATTTTTTCCTTAATCGGGCTAAAGGCTGGCTGCATCCCCAATTGCCACTGGTGAGCGGTCGCCTCAACCCCTGAATTGCTCAGCTGATCAACGGCAGGCGATGCGGGCACACTGGCCGCCAGGGTTGATTGCGGCGACAGCAGGATGAGTGCCAACGCCAATCCCGCGATGCACAACAACGCAATCACCGACTTCGCTGCATAAGGACGAAATTTCATTAAAAACTGAGCCATAAGACTATCTTATCAAGAACCGGAGGGTACCGGAAATTGGAACCGGTTTGGCTACAACGCCGCGCCGCCACCACAACAAAGGCCATCGCCTGACCAACGGGGGGCGGTTGACAATTGCATCTAAACCACCAACGTTATTTAACATAGTTGACGCCAAACACTAGCCCAAACTTAGCGGCGCTTAGCCAATCGCCTCGCCAATCGCTAAGCCCCACCAATCACCTTTAACAATTGGTTGATATGTTTTAAA
>CAISOG010000087.1 GCA_903887035.1 uncultured Holosporaceae bacterium
CGCCGCCAGCGCCGCCTCCATCACTGGTAATTGGCGGGTGTCAACCGATACGATAGCCCCCGTCGCCACCAGCCCCTGCACCACGGGCAAAACCCGCGCCAACTCCTCCTCCACGCTGACCGCCGCCGCGCCAGGGCGGGTGGATTCCCCGCCAACATCGATGATGTCCGCCCCCTGTTCGCGCAAATACAGGCCGTGGGAAACGGCGCGGGCGGGTGCCAAAAAGCTGCCCCCATCCGAAAAGCTGTCGGGGGTAACATTGACGATGCCCATGATGATGGGCAGGGCGCGGGGGGCAAACAGACTGGTCATGAATGGATAAAAGGCACGCCCGTGACCAATCTGGCTTAGCTGCGGCGGGTCACGATGTGGCGCGCCAAATCCTTAAGGTTGTCGGCGCCGCTATCAAAATAGGATAGGTTGGAAATGGCCTGCTCAGCCAGCACATTGGCCTGTTGCCGTGCGCGTTCCAACCCCATAATGCTGACCAGGGTGGCCTTAGCGGCCTTGCGATCCTGATCGGTCTTTTTGCCCATATCAACCTCCCGCCCCTCAACATCCAACAGATCGTCGGTCAACTGAAAGGCCAGCCCCAAATTTTGGGCATAGGCGCTTAAGGCCTGACGGGCAGAATCCGAAGCCTTACCCAACACCGCCCCCGCCTGACAGGCAAAGGCCATAATCATGCCCGTCTTTAACCGTTGCATGCGGGTGATTTGGGTAGCATCACGCGGCTGCCCCTCACCCAAAATGTCCAGCATTTGCCCGCCCACCATACCATGGGGGCCCGCGGCAATCGCCAGATCGCGCACCAATTCTGCCCGCACATTGCCATCGCCGTGCGTTTCCTCATCCGCTAACAGCTGAAAGGCATAGGTCAACAGGCCATCACCCGCCAAAATCGCGGTAGCCTCATCAAAGGCCACATGCACGGTCGGCTGCCCACGGCGCAACGGGCTGTTATCCATCGCGGGCAAATCATCGTGAATCAGGGAATAGCAGTGCACCATCTCCACCACCGCGGCCACCCGCAGGGCGCGATCCTCCGACACATGGAACAGATTGGCGCTTTCCAACACCAAAAAGGGGCGCAACCGTTTGCCTGGTGACAGGCTGGCATAGCGGATGGCATCGTACAGCCGCGCCTCCTCCCCCATGGCGACGGGCAACAAATTGTCCAACGTTGCCTGCACCCGCGCCGCGGCCTGATTCAGGCGATCAAGAAAGGCCGGCGATGGCGGTGGGACGGCACCATCCACGTTTGCGCGTTCAGAACTGTTGTTGTTGCTGCTGACTAACCGGATCATCGGACGTCCTTTGTTGGATTAAGAAATGGGGCACAGACCATGCCATAAGTTGGCGACTGTAACACAAATTTTGGGTGAGCTAAAGCCAGATTGTGCGAAATCTTACCCGTTGAACGGCAACAGTTATGACAGTGCCTGCGTCGCCAAAGCCACCACGCGGGGTACGGGCCTGTCACCATGGTCGTAATAGGCAATCATGCGACGGCTGATCCCCAAGGCGGCGGCCGCATCATCAAGGGTATAGGATTTTTGCCTGCGCCATTGGCGAAAGGCTTCAGCGGTCATGGTAAATCCCGATTGCTCCCGCGCCAGCCGCCACAGGGTGTCGGCGGCCATGTCAATTTCGTTCGTCCATACAACGTCGGTACCGTGGTCACCAACCCGCACCGATTGAAACAACATTGGGTCATGGCGCAGGGAATCGTACAGGCGAAACGTTTCAATCTGGGAAGAAATATCCACCATATCCTTACCCCCCTGAGTCCACAGGATATTCAGGGTGAAAGGCTGATTACCCACAGAAACACTGGCAATGCGCGGCAGAATTTTTTTGGGCATCACCCTATCCCCTTTCGTTCAGCTCAACCCACTTAAGGGCGATTGTTTCGCGGTTGGCCATTGCCCATGCCATCGCCTCAGCAATCTGAGCTTTGTTGGCAACCCCCGCGATGATGGCCAAATCGGCGATGCGAACCAAGACCTGAAAATCATTGCCCACAATGTGAAAATGTGGGGGGTGATGATCGTCAGCGTACAGGCGGATGCTGGTCGTACCAAAGCGTTTTAGGGTGGGCATGAAACCTCAACATAGTGCAACTATTGCACTTTCTGCTGGGAAAGTCAATAGGCCTTGCGAGTGGGGGTAAAGAGGCTTTATGCTGGCAGACACATTCCAAAAACCTATTGATGAAAGTTTGATCCATGCCCGCAACCTCCATGCAAGACCTGGTCGCCCTGTGTAAACGCCGTGGCTTTATTTTCCAGGGGTCGGAGATTTATGGCGGCCTGCAGGGGGTTTATGACTATGGCCCGATGGGGGTTGAGCTGAAAAACAACCTAAAGGCGGCCTGGTGGCGATCGATGGTGTATGAACGGGACGATATTGAGGGGTTTGATGCGGCCATTCTGACCCACCGCATGGTGTTGCAGCATTCAGGCCATGAGGCAACCTTTGTGGATCCGCTGGTGGACTGCAAAAATTGCAAAAGCCGTTGGCGCGCCGACCATGTTAAGGATAACACCTGTGAAAAATGCGGTTCCAAAGACCTGACTGAGCCGCGGCCGTTTAACATGATGTTCAAAACCACGGTGGGCCCGGTGGCTGATGCCGATTCCTTTGCCTATCTACGGCCTGAAACGGCGCAGGGCATTTTTACCAACTTTAAGAATGTGTTGGATACCACCAACCGCAAGCTGCCCTTTGGTATTGCCCAAATCGGCAAGTCCTTTCGCAACGAAATCACCCCGCGCAACTTTATCTTTCGGGTGCGGGAGTTGGAAATTATGGAGATGGAGTATTTTGTCCGCCCTGGTGAGGATGAGGCGGCGCATGAACAATGGATCAACACCCGCCTTAATTGGTGGTTGGATCAGGGTTTAAGCCGCGAAAACCTGGATTTTCATCAACACCCAAAGGCGGATTTGTCGCATTACGCCAAGGCGACCACCGACATTATGTACCGCTTTCCTCATGGGCTGGAAGAGCTGGAGGGGATTGCCAACCGCAGCGATTTTGATCTGGGTTCCCATTCCAAAAAACCTGAGGAGTTGGGGTTGGTTGCAAAAGTTCTGCCCAATACTGATTCGGTGACCAAGCTGACCTATCGGGATTTGGACAGCAATCAGGATATTGTGCCCTTTGTGATTGAACCGGCGGCGGGCGTTGATCGCGGCGTGCTGGCCGTGCTGTGTGAGGCCTATACGGAGGAGGCGGTGGGGGATAGCACCCGCATCGTGCTGAAGATTAAACCGCATCTGGCGCCGATAAAGGCAGCCGTTATTCCCTTGGCGCGCAACAAGCCTGAGTTGGTGGCACTGGCGCAGCAGATTAAGAACAGCCTGCAAAAGCTGGGGCTGGGGCGCGTCTTGCTGGAAAACACCGGCAACATCGGCAAGGCCTATCGCCGCCATGATGAAATTGGTACACCGCTGTGCATCACTGTTGATTTTGAAACGCTGGAGCAGCCCGCCGCCACAGCCAGCGTCACCGTCCGCAACCGCGACACCATGGCGCAGGAACGGGTGTTGGTAACTGAGTTGGCCAGCTATTTTCAGGAATTTTACAGCCAGACTTAGTGGCGACAAGATACAGTAAGCCTGGGGCAGGCGAGGGTAGGGGGCGACTATAGTCGATTAAGCTGTTTGGTCAGCCGCGGGCTCAAAATGATGGCGAACCCGTTCGATAAATCCGTGGCGCACCATATCAACCCCGACGCCAATGGCGTTGGCAAAGCCGACCGCATCAGTGCCGCCATGGCTTTTGACCAAAATGCCCTTAAGCCCCAGCAGCACCGCACCATTGTAGTGGCGGGGATCCAACCGTAGCCGCAATCCACGAAAGGCGTGGCGGGCGAAAAGATAGCCAATCTTGGCCGATAGCGAATTTTTCAGGGTTTGTTTCAAAAAGCTGGAGTACAGGCGCGCCGTCCCCTCAGCCGTTTTGAGGGCAATATTGCCGGTAAAGCCATCGGTTACCACCACATCCACGGTGCCAGCGGTGATGTCATCCCCCTCAATAAACCCGGTAAAATGCAGCGGATCGGGATCATCCTGTAACTGTTGCGCCGCCTGCCGCAAATCATCCCGCCCCTTTTGCATCTCACTGCCGACATTCAACAGCCCGATGGATGGGTTGGTGAATCCCAACAGGGCGCGGGCAAAGGC
>CAISOG010000088.1 GCA_903887035.1 uncultured Holosporaceae bacterium
GATTCGGCCAGATCCTTAACCGCGCTGACAATCGTGTCGTACCAATTGGGTTTAGAGGAGTTTTTCTTGGGCTGAAGTCCGGTGATGTACAATTCATCCTGCGCCCTGGTTAGGGCAACATACAGCGTTCTTTGGATTTCGGCCTGTGAAATGGGTTCTGGATCATCATCCACCGAATCGGCATCATCCTGGATCGCCATATCCCCCCTGTCAGGCGCGTCGGCATTGGTATCGTCGTCATCATCATCATGATCCCCGTTACCGCTATCGCCGTGGCTTAACCCAGGGGCATCAAGCAATTTGTTTAGCCAGTTTTGATCGCGGCGTGGCGGCGGCTGGCTGGTGGTATCGGGCAGGATGACAATCGGCGCCTGCAACCCCTTGGCGCCATGAACGGTCAGCAATCGCACCTCATTCCGTTCGGCGCCGGATGATTGACGTTTGCGGGTGCCCCGCTGCTGTTTTATCATCAGGATAAATTCCAACAAATTGATGCCCCGCTGCTGGTGCTGTTGCTCATAGCTTAAGGCGGCGGACAACAAGCTGGTCAACACATCACCAACCGCCTCACCCAAGGCCGCCACCATCGCCTGCCACCCGGTCACCACCGAATCGCCCTGAATGGCCATGGCGGGCAGGGGTTGCCACAACAGTTGGGTTAGCAATTGATAGGGGCTTAGCCAGTCGGCCTGCGCTATCAAGGATTGCAACCAGTCGGCCAGCGCGGCATGGGCGGGATCCTGCCGCAATTTTTGCCACAAGGACGGCCTGTCGGCGCCCATCGGGGCGGCGCCATCGGGTGGTTGATAGGCCAAGGCAAACAACGCCACCTCGTCCCAACCCACCAGGGGGGATTTCAGCAGACAGGCCAGGCTGTAGTCATCATCAGGGGTCAGCAGCAGTTGCATCAGCGCCAACAGATCCTGCACCGCCAATTCATTGGCCAGCATCAAACTGTCGGGCAGGCTGTGGGCAATACCACGCTGTTGCAGGGCATGGCGCAATTGATGCAGCAAGTTTTGGTCGCTTGACGCCCCACCAGAGGTTCGTCGTTGCATCAGAATCAGAATGTCACGCGGTTGCACGGCACGCTGCACCGATGGCAACCATCGCCCCTCAGCCAGCCAGCCAGCAATCTGATCCGCCAAAAACATCGCCAGCCTGCTGGCCGAACTGGCGCGCTGATAGCGCCTGATGGGCAATGTCCATGGTGCAAAATTTTGTGTCGGCGGACGTGGACACAGTGGCCATAGCACCACACGCCCACCACCCTGTCGATTGGGATGCGCCTGGTGGTTCAGCAAGGCATCCTCACCCAATTGTTGATACAACTCCGCCCGCTGGTTAAAAACCGCATCAACCAATTGCAAAATCGGGGGGGTAGAGCGATAGGACAGATCAAGGCTGACATCCAGCCAGGGCTTATTGGCCGCCTGCCATTGCTGCTGAAATTCCTGCCTGGCCGCCTTAAAGGAGGTTGGATCGGCACCCTGAAAGCCATAAATAGACTGTTTGACATCGCCCACCACAAACAGGCTGCGGGCGGGGGGAATCTGAGCCGACGAAGCTTTTTGAGCCAAAGGGGGGGCAGGGTTTTCGCTGTTTCTGGCCTGCTGTTCCCCACTGATTTCCGCCAGCAGGGATCGAATAATATCCCAATGCTGCTGGCTGGTATCCTGCGCCTCATCAACCAGCAGGTGATCCCATTGCTGATCCAGCCGCATCAATATCCAGGGTTGCAAATCGGCCTGCTGCAACAGGCGGTGGCTGTGGTTAATCAGATCGGTATAGTCCAATTTGGCCTGAGCGGTCTTAAGATATTGGTATTGAGCCGAAAAAAAGCGCCCCAATATCCCAATAGCCCATTTCCAACAAAAATCATTCCACTGTTGGGCACGTTGGATAAGGTGATGCAGGCGTTGACTCTCCGCATCAAGAGGCGCAAGCCATTCGGGATTGGCCTTTTGCCAGCCTAGGGTTGCAAGTCTTGCGCGGATTGTATTGTCTTGGGTCAAAAAAACCAGCTGCCAATGACGGAAATTGTGGCTACCGATGCCACGATCCAACAGCTGCATCATGCTTTGCCCCTTACGGCGATCGGTCACTTTTTTAGATGCCAACAAGGTGCTGGCCAGCTGTTGCCAATAGGCCTTTTGCGCCATCAACCGCTGGCTGTGCTGTTCTTGCTCCCGCTCCTCAACAAAGGGGGTATCGATGCCGTGCGCCTGGCAATGGGCGTCAAAGCTTTCGATGCGGGTGGCAACGGGGGGCGCCGACAACAGCTTGCCTAAAATGCCCTGCAACGTGCTGATGTGGTGTTGCCGACTTAGCATCGTAAAGGCATGCATAATCACCTGTTGATGGTCGGCGGGCGGGTTGGTCAGCAATTCTTGCAAGGCCTGGGTGCGTAACAGCCCACTTTCCTGGTCATCCAGCAGGGCAAAGCCAGGCGGCAGGCCAGCCTCAAAAGCAAACTGCTGCAACAAACTTTGGCAAAAGCTGTGAATGGTGCGGATGTTCATCCATCCCTGCCCACCCTGACTGCTGGCGCCGCCGCCCTGGGGGTCGATAACCTGCTCCAGCAATTGTGCGGCGTTGGTTACCTGCTCTGGCGTCGGGGCGTGCCCCAACAACTGTGTCAACTCTTGGGTCAATTGGGCGGGGGGCAGGGCGTACCAGCGGGTCAACCGCTGCTGCATCCTATCCACCATTTCGGCGGTGCCAACATTGGTAAAGGTCAGGCACAACAGCCGATGCGGCGGCACCCCCGCCAGCAACAGGCGCGACAATCGATCCACCAACACCTTGGTCTTGCCCGTGCCAGCCGATGCCGCCAGCCAAATGCTGGTATGGGGGTTGGCGGCCTGAAGCTGGGCAGTGGTCATGGTTACGGGGACTAAGGAGAGGAACAGGCAAAGGGCAAGACTGATTCAGCATAAAACCCCCGCGCCCAATTGACCAGCGGCACCAACAGAGCCTTTAGCCCAAAGCTTTTGATGACTGGCTGTGAAGGATTAAAGAGGGGGGGCGCTTACGCTATTGCAGGCAAAGCTCACCCTCTGCAAAGACAAAGCTGCCCAGGCGCCGTTCGCTGTGACTGACGGTCACGGAATGCAGGGGGCCTTCCAAATTGCGTTCCCAAAAGCCCAAAAATTTCTTCAGCCCTGGGAAATCGGGCACCCGATCCAATTCTTGCCAAATATAGCTTTGCAACAATTGGGGGAAATCGGGCAGGCGATACAGAATCTCCGCCGTGGTCAGGCGCATCTGCGGGATTAAGAAAATTCTTGTTTCACGATGAATTATCTGTCCCAAACTTTCCTCATGAACAGGGGTGCTGGATAAAGCAATTAATGGGACAACGGATTCAGGTGGTGTCGGATGATCTGGCGGGTTCATGCATGCCTCATCATTTCCCTTAATGGATTTTTATGGTTAATTGTAACCTGATAAAAATAAATTTTTGATGAAAACCTAGCGGCGTTAAGATGACCAACTGCGGCGGTGGCTTACAAAAACCTGCCAGCCCCCCTGAATCCAGCATAATCGGCCATCAAACCGCCAAGATGGCACACAAATCACCAGAATTTTGGCTACGCCCCTTGACACCGTGGTGATCGAATCCTATCTGTCAATCACTCTCGCAAGAAGAGTGCTAAATTCAATTTATTAGAAAAGTATGAGGTCAGACATGGCAGCTTCCACTGTAGCGTTCAATCCGCTCGGCGACCGCATTTTGGTGCGCCGGATTGAGGAACAAGAAAAAACCAAGGGCGGGATCATCATTCCCGACAGCGCAAAAGAAAAGCCACAAATCGGCGAAGTCATCGCGGTTGGCCCTGGTGTTTACAATGACGACGGCAAACGCACCCCATTGGATGTGAAAACAGGGGATTACATCGTGTTTGGCAAATGGTCAGGCACCGAAGTCAAATTGGACAGCGAAGACTTCATCATCATGAAGGAATCTGACGTTCTGGGCATCACC
>CAISOG010000089.1 GCA_903887035.1 uncultured Holosporaceae bacterium
TGCGAATGGCGTTTTAACAACCCATCGCCAAAGTTACAATTAGATAAGCTAAAACAATGGGTTAATGGGCGCTTAACATAGTTATCTGGTACAGCCCCAAACCCTAAACGCGCACGGTGCTAATCACCGAACACCTAACCATTACCCGCCAGCAGCTGGTCGGCCAGGTCGCGGGCGCTGTGGTGGATGCGTTCGGCGGAGAGTAGGCGGGCAATCTCCTCCCGCCGTTGATCGTCGCTAAGCTGGCGGATGGTGGTCTCACTGGCCAACAGGGGCAGCAACGGACTGGTTGCGTTATCCTGCCCCACGCCTTCTCCTACCTCTGCGCCAGCAACCGCTTTGGTGACCAGGTAATGGTGATGGGCGGCCGCCGCCACTTGGGGCGTATGGCTGACGGCCAGAATTTGCCGATCCGCCCCCAACCGCCGCAACCGTTCGCCAATCGCCGCCGCCACCGCGCCGCTGACCCCGCTGTCCAACTCATCCACCAACAGGGTCGGGGCATGCACCCCCCCCTGCAACACCATCGCCAGCGCCAACATGGTGCGGGTCAGTTCCCCGCCTGAGGCCACCTTAGCAATCGGTTGCAACGGCGTGGCGGGGTTCATCGCCACCCACAGGCTGACTAGGTCGATGCCATGCGCGCTGCCCTGTTCAGCTGGTTGCGGCACCACCCGCCATTCCAGACGGGCATGCCCCAGTTTCAGCGCGGGCAGCTCCCCCGCGACCGCCTGACTCAGTTGCTGGGCGGCCTGTTGCCGCTGCTGACTAAGCTGCTCCGCCAATTGGCGATAGGTGCTGGCCGCCGCTGCTACCACCGCCGCCAATTGACCCGCCTGCTGCGCATCATGGTTCAACGCGTCCAGCTTTTGCCGCCAATCGGCCAGCAGGGCGGGCAGATCATCCACCCGCACCCGATGCTTACGCGCCGCATCACGCAGGGCGAACAACCGATCCTCCAACGTGGGCAGCTCTGACGGATCGCCCGCGCGCGCCCAGGCGGTGCTCCACGCCTCCGCCAGCCCCGCAATGCTGTCAATCGCCTGGCCAAATTCGCCCAAGCTCGCCTCCGCCGCCAGCGCGGGTTCATCCAACAGTTTATCGAGTTGCCGTTGCGCCTGGTACAATTGGCTCAACGCGCCGTTGGGCGCCTGCAACAGGTTCAGGGCGGATTTCAGGCCGGTTTGGCGTTTGGATAGGGTTTGCAGGCGATGGCGCTTCTCCTCCAACACCGCCTCCTCCCCCTCCTGCGGGTTCAGCGCCGCCAACTCCTCCGCCGCAAAGCGAATATACTCCTCATCGCGGGTGCGGGCGGCCGCCTCCGCCGCATGCGCCGCCATGGCCGCCTGGGCATCGCGCCAGTGTTGATAGGCCGACCCCACCTGCCGCAACAGATCGCCCCCACCCCCCGCATGGCCAGCGTACAGATCCAACAGCTGCCGCTGCTCCGCGGTATCGGTCAGGCGGGTTTGGGCGAATTGGCCAAACAGCTCCAACACCTGCACCGCCACGGTTTTTAGGCCGCTCGCGCTGACCGCGGTATCGTTGACAAAGGCGCGGCTTTTGCCATCGCGGCCAACCAATCGGCGCAGCACCAGGGTGTCGTCGCCTGGCAATCCCATTTCCTGCAAACAGGCGTGAACGGGGTGGTCATCGCTTAGCTGAAAATGGGCGGTTACACTCGCCTGCTCCGCCCCCTGCCGCACCAAGCCTGCATCGCCGCGCCCACCCAGCAGCAGCCCCAGGGCGTCCAGCAGCACACTTTTGCCCGCCCCCGTTTCGCCCGTAATCACCGCAAAGCCTGGCGCAAAGCTAAGGTCGGTATGGCGCACCAGCACCAGATCGCGCAGTTGCAGGCTGATTAGCATCCCGTTTGATCCATGACATTACCCGGCAAGCAGATGGTCATCACCACGCCTGCCCCCATTGCTAAAACCAATCGAATACCCAATTTTTCAGCTTGGCACCAAAGCCGGTTGGCTGGTCGGCCGCCCCCTGCTCCACCACTAATTTGGCGGCCTCGGATGGCTTTAACAGGGCATAGGCATCGCGATACCAACTGCTGTTGGGGAAATTATAGGCCAACACTTGGGCGGTTTTGCGTGCCTCAACCTGCAAATCCAGCGCGACGTAAATCGCGACCAGGCGATACAGCGCTTCGGGGGTGTATTGGGTGGTTTGATAGGTGGTCACCACGTTCTTAAAGCGGTTCATCGCCGCGATAAATTGGCGCTGGCGCTGATAATAGCGGCCAATCGCCATCTGTTGACTGGCCAATCGATCATAGGCCAAATCGATTTTGATCACCGCATCACGGGCATAGGGGGTGTTGGGAAACCGCTGCACCACTTCCTGCAGGGCGGTAATCGCCTGCTCGGTCGGGGTTTGATCGCGGCGACCATCCAAAATCTGCTCATAATAACACAGCGCGCGCAGGTAATAGGCATAGGCGACCTCTGGCGAGGCGGGATACAGCGAGATATAGTTGGTCAGGCTGGCAATCGCGGTGGGGTAATCGTTTTTCTGATAGCTGGCATAGGCCGACATCACCTGGGCGGGGCCCGCCATTTTGTCATAGGGGTGCAACCGTTCCACATCAGCAAAGCTTTCTGAGGCGGTTTTGTAGTCGCCGTCGCGCAGCTGATCCAGCCCGCTTTGGTACAGCACGTCCGCCGCCAATTCGGGCTTTGGCGCGGCATCCTTATCACCGCTGCACGCGGCCAACAACAGAATGGTCAGCAGCAGGCTAAGCGTGGTTGGCCGCAATCTACGGCTAGACCGCCCTGTGTTTTGCCTGATACAGTTCGTTTCCATGGATATCATCTTTGCCCCATCGCCCAATTATCGTCCCCGCCCCGCCGATCTCCCGTGGCAGCAGGTCATCCAACATCTGGTTATTCATTACACCGAAATGAACCTGACCGATAGCCTGAATCGCCTGCGCAGTCGTGAGGCCGACGTCAGTTGCCATTATGTGATTGATGAGGAGGGGGCGATTTATCAACTGGTGGCCGATCGCCATGCCGCCCACCATGCGGGCAAAAGCTTTTGGCGGGGGGTCAGCGGCCTAAACGCCACCTCCATCGGTATTGAGCTGGTCAATGGCGGGCATGCCAATCTTGATAAGGATGGCCAATTGCCGCCCTATCCAGGCGAACAGCTGGCCAGTTTGATTCGGCTGTGTCATCACCTGATCCTGCAATACCCGATTGGCGCGCTGAACGTGGTGGGGCACTCCGACATTGCCCCCACCCGCAAAATTGACCCGGGCGAGCATTTTCCCTGGCTGTTGCTGGCTGAGGCGGGCATCGGGTTGTGGCCACCGCTACCCGATGAGGTGGTGGCGGCGACGGGGGATTCTGCTGCTGCACCAGCTATAGCCGCCTCCCCCAAAGCTGGCGTGCCCGCTGTTCCCCTAACCGCGGCGCAGGCGGCCAATTTTGCCGCAGGGGTGCGGGCGCTTCGCAGCATTGGTTATGATGTGGGGGGCTATGACTTGGGTGGTTATGACAGGGGCGGCGACCCAGCGGCGGGAGAACTCGATGCGGATGCGATCGCCCCGGTGATTCTGGCCTTTCAACGACGCTGGCTGCCCCACCATCTGAATGGCCAATTCGATCCCCCCACCCTGCTCCGCGCCCAACAAATCGCCGAATTGTATGCGGGGGCGGGGGGATAGTTTGTTGCCCCAAGGCCTGCTGCTATTTGCTAATCTGTTACCTTTGTTTCTCTGAAAACAAATGTACAAGTTCATTTGTACTGATAACTGGTATGCTTACAACAGAAACGTAAGTTTCGATATCACTATCATTTAATCCCA
>CAISOG010000090.1 GCA_903887035.1 uncultured Holosporaceae bacterium
AGATCGTGATATTTGCAGCACTGGAGATTTTTAAAGTGGAATGATTATAACCTGCCCGCCCCACCTTGCCTATCCTTAAATCAGGGGAGTGGAAATAATCGGGCTAAATGGGCGCGAAAGGCTTGGCAAAATCTTGATGCTGGCCGATAGTGGCCTGCAAAATTCTGGCCGAGATAAGCCGGCGGGAAAAGGGGTAACAGGGTGCAAGCAATCGTTAAGAAAACAAGCCGATATGTGGGCGCCTTTGGCTTTTCCAGGCTGCAACCGCTGACAGCGTTTTGGCTGCTAAGCCTGGTGGTGGTGGCGGTGCGGCTGATGACTGCTGGCCAATTAGAGCTGATGGAGGATGAATCCTATTATTGGCTATGGTCGCGCGATTTGCAGCTGTCCTATTACGACCACCCCGCCATGGTGGCCTGGCTGATTGCCGCCAGCACCAGCCTGTTTGGTGATTGCCCCGTGGCCATTCGCTTGCCCGCCATTCTGTTAAACCTGGTCACCGCCCGCGTGCTGTTCGCCCTGGCGCAACGGGTGTTTGGCAGCGCGCGCATAGGGCTGACGGCGGCGCTGTGGTTCTACGCCTGCCTGCTGTTCAACGTTATCGCCCTGATTATCACCCCCGATGTGCCGTTGCTGCTGTGTTGGAGTCTTATGCTGTTGGCAGCGGTGGGGTTGATTCAGGCCAGCGAGTCGGCGGTTCTGCTGGGCATTCATCCGAAAGGGCAATTAGAAGGGCAGTGGCGATGGTGGGGGCTGTTGGCGCTGGCGGCTGGCCTGGGCGCGCTGAGCAAATACACCATCCTGCTGTTGGCACCATCCCTGGCCGCCTTGTTTTTCGGCGTGCCCCTGATGCGGCGCTGGTTGGCGCGGCCACAGCCCTATGGTGCGGCGGTGGTGGCGGCGGTGGTGGCCAGCCCGCTGTTGCTGTGGAATGCGGCGAACGGTTGGATCGGCCTGGGCAAGCAATGGAATCATGCCTATGGGGCGGTTGCGTCAAAGCCCGCACAATGGCTGGCGGAGCTGGTCGCCAGTGAGCTGGGGGTTATCACCCCGCTGCTGCTAATTGGTCTGCTGATGGCCAGCTGGTGGGGGTTGAGGGAGGGGGCTAAACGCCGCGCCCTAACCCTGCAATTTCTGGCGGTCAGCTGCCTGCTGCCGCTGGCCTTTTTCCTGCTGCACACCCTGAACGGTCGGGTGCAGGCGCATTGGCCAGCCCCCGCCTTTCTCAGCGCCGTGGTGTTGTCGGCGGGGTGGCTGCATCGCGCCGAGGATGGGGCGGGGGGGCGAAGCCTGTGGGTGGCGGGGCGCGGCCTGGGGCGGTGGGCGGTGATAAGCGGCCTGGGGCTTAGCCTGATAGTCTATGGCCAGGCGGTTCATCCCTGGTTGCCGATTAGTCAGCAGGTGGATCCCACCAGGCGGCTAAGCGGTTGGCAAACCCTGGGGCAGCAGGTGGCGGTAGTCAGGCAGCAAACGGGCGTTGGCCGCGTGCTAACCATGGACTACGCGTTGGCCAGCCAAATTGCCTATTACACCCGCGGCTTTAACTCCGATGCCCCGATGGTGTTCACCCCCGATGCGATGCGCCGATTCCCCAATGTTGATGCGCGGGTGGTGAATGCGTTGATGGGGGGGGATTTCCTGTACATCACGCGGGCGGATGGCGATTATGATCAGCAAGCCAGCCTGCAACCCTATTTTGAATCGTTGACCGCCTTACCCCCGCCCTTTACCCCCTTGACGTTGTACCGTGATGGGCAGGAAATTCGGCGATTAAACTTTTATCTTGCCAAAGGGTACCGTGGTGGCCTCATCCCCCCCAA
>CAISOG010000091.1 GCA_903887035.1 uncultured Holosporaceae bacterium
CGTCACCACCGGGCCGGGGTGGATGTTGTGAATCTGCGCCTTAACCCCATAGTCGGCCAGGGCGTTCAGCAAATCGGCGGCCTTTTGCTCCAACGCCTGCCGATCGAATCCCGCCAGCATCTTGGCGGGCGGCTGTTTCAACAGGTTGAGGGGGGGAATCGTGCTGCGCGCACCGCTCAGGTCATCGCGGATGGCGGCCTTGGCCTTGCTAATCGATTTTGGCGCAGGCATATCAAAGGCGTTGCTGGCCGATGCGGCCGTTGTGCGTGTCATCAGGGGGATCGTCAGGCCAGATGCCGTGCCCATGCCCGATTCGCCGTCCCCCTCATCCTGGATCATTAAGGATGCCTGGGGGGATCCCTGGTTGGATGGAAAAGGCATCATATGTTGCCCTGCCCCATGCTTGCCCGCATGCCCGCCAAACTCAGCGTCATCCAAAAACAGGCTAGGTGCCATCCTGTCCCCCCGTGCCAATTGGGGGGAAACCCGGGGCGCAGAGGCGGCACGCACCTGCCGCGCCTGCCACCAGCTTAGCCAGTAATGGGGGGTCAACAGCGCCATCCCCCTTTGCAACCGCACCCACCAATCTGCCCACCGCACACGGCGCGGCATAATCAGCAACCATAGACCGAGAATACTTAGCATAAGGGGCGGCATACCCGCAAAAAACCCCAGTGCGCCCGCCCAACCAATTTGGTCATAACCCGTCATCGCCCACTGCCCCAACAGCCCCCCCCATTCCAGATGACCAGGCTGGGTCAACGGCAGGGTTTGCACGGCCAAAGCGGTGGTCAAGGCCAAGGCAACCATGGTCAGCAGCAGCAAACACCACCTTAGCCAGCGCAATTGGCGCGCGGCCAGCGATGGCCTGTGCCACCGTTGCCAACACGCATGCAACCC
The DNA here is from genome assembly GCA_903887035.1 of uncultured Holosporaceae bacterium. GTDB lineage: Bacteria > Pseudomonadota > Alphaproteobacteria > CAISOG01 > CAISOG01 > CAISOG01. The sequence continues at coordinate 901 of CAISOG010000091.1, forward strand.
AAAAAGCGGCAGCAGGATGCCCACCCACCCCAGAGATTGCCAGCTTAAATCGGCCAGCACCGCCCCTGGCCAGCCCAACCAATTGTGAATCGGTGGCTTGGCGGCGGCATCCCCCACCCCAACATAGCTGTTCAACGATGGATCGCCGTGATGGTAACTAAGCAGCAGCAATAGCCAGCCGACAGCAACCGCCACCTGCCCCCCATGACTAAAGCGCCAACGATGGGAATCGGGAACCAACGGCTGGTTATAGACCGCGCGACGGGTAGGTTGGGTGGTAATCTTGCTCATGCCCACCAGCTTAGCGAAGTTGCGTTCCCGCCGAAAGAGTTTGTCGCGGTGGGTGATGCGGGGATGATGCGAACTGTTTAGTCGAGGCCGCAGCTACAGGCTTTTTATCAACCTTAACCGCTATCAGGCAACCTCCCGCACCACGTTTAAACTTATGGTTAATTGTTAAGATTTATGAAATAAACAGCTATTAAATAAAATGCTATAGTTTGTTAGGTTAATCTTAATTTCTTGACTTTTTGCGGAGTGATTCTTGATGAATGCCATTGCCCCTGCCCCGAACATGGCCATGCCAACGCCCCTACCAACCGCCAGCTTTGCGACCGAACTGTCGATGGGGGGAACGGTTTTGCGGCTGCCTGGCGATGCGACCGTCTGGCTGGTTCCCAAACAATCCCCCAAGCAATCAAAAACCTATGACAATCAAATCATCAGCCTGGCGCGCAGAAAGCAATTGGCGCAGCTGTTAATTTGCACGCCCATGCAGGCCGCTCTGCAAAAGCTAGAACAATCAGGGGAAAGGTGGCTGAATAGGGGAGAATGGATGCACCGCATTGCACAGGAATATGCCAACCAGTACAAACAGCTGGCCTGGCCGGCCAACGTGCCGCCCCCCAACCCTTTAGAGGCGCAATGGTGGGTTGATGGATCTGCTGCCCTGGCCGAATGGACACTGGTCAGCACCATGAAACAGGCGCCTACGGGCAAACAATTGGCGCGCTGGGAACCCTTTATCGAAATTTTTAAGGCCGAATTCAGCAATTTAGAGGATCAAAGCAAATTTGC
>CAISOG010000092.1 GCA_903887035.1 uncultured Holosporaceae bacterium
AGGCAAGGTGGGGCGGGCAGGTTATAATCATTCCACTTTAAAAATCTCCAGTGCTGCAAATATCACGATCTCTGCGATACGGTGCTCATGTACTTCCGTGTACACGCCGCTCCGTTTCTCGACCTCGTAACATTTTCGCAGGCTGGATATTTCTAAATTGAAACGACTATAAAATATCCACCATGCCATGCCCAACTTGCCAAAAGCCTACAGAGCTTAAATTTCGACCCTTTTGCAGCAAACGTTGCCAGCTGGTCGATCTGAATCATTGGTTCGGTGAATCCTATGCGATTCCCGCGGTGGAGGCTGAGGTGGATGAAAACGCCGATTGGCCAGACCCCCTGACCCCGCCTAACGATTCTTAACCCCTGCTGATGACCCCAACCGCCCAGCCCGCACCAGCATCACCCACCGCACCCACCGCCATTGCGGAGGCGGAAAAGCTGGCCTGGCTGCGGCTGATTCGCACGCCGCAAGTGGGCAGCAAGAACTTTTTTTATCTGCTGGAACGGGCGGGCAGCGCGCAGGAGGCCTTGCGCCTGCTGCCGCAACTGGCTAAGCGCGGGGGGGCAAAAAGCGCGTCAACAGGCGTGCTGCAACCCATCGCGCCTGAGGTGGCGGAGCGGGAATTGGCGCAGCTGGCGCAGCTGGGCGGGCAGCTGTTAATCGCGGCGGATGCTGCCTATCCCCCGCTGCTGCGCGCTATCAGCGATGCCCCCCCCTGCATCAGCGTGCTGGGCAATCCGGCCGTGCTGCATCGGCGGTTGTTGGCGATGGTGGGCACCCGCCATGCCAGCGGTAACGGCATCATGTTGGCCAACCAATTTGCTCAGCAGTTGGGGGAGGCTGGCATCATCACCTGCTCTGGCCTGGCGCGGGGGATTGACACGGCGGTACATCGCGCCAGCCTGAATACGGGGACGGTGGCGGTGTTGGCGGGCGGGATTGATCAACCCTATCCGCCCGAAAATCGTGACCTGTACCGCGCTATCCCCGCCCACGGCTGTGTCATCAGCGAAATGCCGTGGGGTGAGGTGGCGCAGGCCAACCATTTCCCCCGCCGTAACCGCCTGATCTCTGGCCTTAGTTTGGCGGTGTTGGTGGTTGAGGCGGCGCGGCGATCGGGGTCACTGATAACAGCCCGCATGGCGGCGGAACAAGGGCGGGAGGTGATGGCGATCCCTGGTTCCCCGCTTGATCCGCGCGCACAGGGCAGCAACGATATCATCCGTGAGGGCGCACTGCTGGTGCAAAGCGTTGCCGATGTGGTGCAGGGGTTGCCCAATTTTGAGGCTTTAAGGAATCAACAGGCCGCCGCCGCGCTGACGCCTGGCCAGCCCAGCCTTTTGGCCGATTGGCCAACCGCCCCCCGTTCCCAGTCTATGCCGCCTGCCCCGATTGGCAAGGTTCATCAGCCCGCCATCGCCAGCCTGGCACCCGATGAGCAGCAGGTGGATCGCCTGCGTCATCGCCTGCTTCAACTGCTCAGTCCAACCCCAATTGGCCTGGATGCGGTGATCGAGCTGTTGAATGCCCCCCCGCCAGAGGTGTTGGCGGCGGTGACGGAGCTGGAGCTAGCCGGCCAGATCCTCCGTAGCCCTGGCGATCAACTGATACGGGTTGGTTAGTGCTAAATGCGAAAGATCCTAACCAACAGGGCTTGCGGCGGCGGCTTGGGAGGGGCACACTCCACCCCTCCCCCAACCCCCTCCCGCAAGGGAGAGTGTTTACTTTATAATGTAATCTGGGTAAGATGGTTGATAGTTAAGGCTATCAACCAAAGGAGGATAGGATGGAATGTCATCATTGTAGCAGTGCATCGTATCGTAAGAACGGG
>CAISOG010000093.1 GCA_903887035.1 uncultured Holosporaceae bacterium
CCGCTTGCTCTGCGTGCCGTATCGGTTAACAATCGCGGCTATGAAGTGGCTTTTTCCCCCCAGCATTGACCAAAAACTACAGCTCTTGATGCAGGCTGTAGGGCAACGGGCGCGTGATGCCAAAATTTGGTTGCGGGAATTTGTCGGCAATTTGTGGGCGGGCAATCGGTTGGATATCCCCTGCTGGAGCGGGCTGCAAATCCTGCTGCACAGCTTTGAGCAGGATCCAGGCGATCTGCACGCCGGACGGTTGCAACGGGCGTTGCAGGCGCAGGGGATGGTGGGCGTTAAGCGCTACTTCAGCCGCTTTGGTAACCCGCCGCCCCCCCTGCCCAATCCTGGCCAGTTGTTTTTGCCACGGCAGCAGTTGGCGATGGATGAATGGTTGCAGCAGCAGGGGGCGCAGATTCTGGTGACGGGGCGCGTCGATGACGAAAACGGCGGGGTGTGGCTGAAAATCATTGGCATAAGCCCACAATTTCTGCCCGCCAATCGGTTGCAGGCCTTGCCCGCGGTCAATTTTGCCACCCTTACGGGGCAGCTGTTTGTACCCCTGGGGTTCAGCCTGACCTGGATCCAGCTGCTATCCCTGCTGCTGATGGCGGCGGCGCCCGCCGATTGGCAATTTCCCGATGATTGGGATGTGATGGAACCGTTCATGCGGTCGGCCGACGATATGCGCGACAGCGCGAGTCAGGGCGGCGATGACGATGCCTGGTATGGGGTTGAGCTGTCGATTGGGCGCATAGCCATGCTGCGTGGCCAGGCCTATCGCGGCCAACGATGGCTGTTGCGAACGGTCAGCGCGTGTGAGGAGGGGTTAAAACATGCCATCCCGTTGGAACAGTTTTTTTTGCGTGCCTGCCTATCGGCGCAACTGGCCAAGGCCGCGTTAAATCTGTACCAGCTGAACGCTGAGCAGGCGTGGTTGGATCAAGCGTGGCAGGCGATTAACCAGGCCATCGATCTGCTAAGCACCCCGCTGCTGCGTCATGAGACCGCCACCTTAGAGCTGCAACGGGCAGAAATTCTGTGGGAACAGCATCAGCTGGGGAAAATGGGCGCCATGGTGGCGCAACAACCCGCCCGCCTAAGCAAATGTTTGGAAGGCTGGCGACAATATCCCACCCATCGCCCAACCCTGTTGGCGGGGTTGGGGTGGTTGGCACAATTTGAAAAGGCCTGTGCCGGCTTTGCCCGCCAAGCCCGCCTGCGCGCCATTCATTTGCAAAATGCCGCCGATGCTAAGGCTGAATTGGCCACCCTGCAGGCGTTGAATGGATCCTAGAGGTGTGAGGGTTGATGGCGTGGGTGAAAAAAGGGGAGATGCGGTCAAAACCCCCCACCGGATCGCTGGCGCGATCCGACTCCCCCGCAGGGGTGGAGTGTGTTCCCCCCTCCCGCTAAACCAGCTGTCCGTCGGCAGGGGTGTGTGCCCCCTCCCCTGGCGGGAGGGGGTTGGGGGTGGGGTGGGCGATAGAAATTGGCTGGCCTGTAGCAACATCAGACTGTCATTCTCCCCCTTGTGGGGAGAATCTCAAATCCTAAGCATCGCACAG
>CAISOG010000094.1 GCA_903887035.1 uncultured Holosporaceae bacterium
CACAATGACGCAACACATAGCCCAAAAAGGGGAAGACTTTGCTGGGGGGTGGGGGCAGCGAAAACATCGTTATATCCTTAAATTCACAACAGGAAAAACCTTATCATTATTTATTAAAAAATCAATCGTAAAAGATAGACACAAGAGGCTTGGCAGGATGGGGTCTGTCGCCTATCTTAATGTAGGCGGCTTTGGGCGTTTAAGCCTGCACCCGTGCCTCAACCGGCCGCAGGGCGGGCAGATACAGCAACACCGCGCTGGCCACATAGATGGACGAATAGGTACCAATCAACACGCCCCAAACCATGGCTAGGCAAAAGGTAAAGGTCACCTCACTGCCAAAAAACAACATGGCCAGGGTGGCCAACATCACCGTGCTGGCGGTCATGATGGTGCGCGATAGGGTTTCCGTGACGCTAAGGTTCATCAATTGCCGCATCGGCATCGTTTTGTATTTGCGCATGTTTTCACGCAGGCGGTCAAACACCACGATGGTGTCGTTAATCGAATAGCCGGCCAGGGTCAACAACGCCGCCACCTCAACCAAATTAAACTCACGCCCCAACAGTGCCAGCAGGCCAACGGTGGTCAACACGTCATGCATGGTGGCAAAGAGGGCGGTTGCCCCAAATTGCCATTCAAATCGCGCCCACACATACACCCCAATGCCAATCATCGACAACAGCAGTGCCCAAATCGCGCTGCCAATCAATTCCTCACCGACCTTGGGGCCAACCGTTTCCACCCGTCGATAGGTCACCCCATCGCCCAACACGCCTTTGACCTGGTTCAGCACATAGCCCTGCGCCGATTCCATATCCTTAGGCAGTTGCAGGCGGATTAACAGGGCGTTGGTATCCCCCAATTCCTGCAACTCCACCCCGCCCAGCTGCAACTGGTTTAGCTTGTCGCGCAGGGGCGCCAGATCAGGCTTGGTAGGCAAAACCGCCTCAACCAACACGCCGCCCGCAAAATCAATGCCGAAATTCAGGCCGCGCAGCAGCAGCAGTAGGATGGCACCAATGGTCAGGGCGGCTGAAAAGCCCACCGCCAACTTGCGCTTGCTAAGAAAATCAATCACCCGCAAGCCGCCAACTTGGTTGGTGGTAGCCTTAGGCGTCGCGCCTTTGCCAGCTTTGGTGGGGGAGGGGGTATTGGAAATAGACGAAACCATGACTTTGCCAGCGAACAAAAGGGTGATACAAAGTTGTAAGCAATGTTCGGACTGGCTGCAAGCCTGATCGAACAGGGTCACAAAATCATGCTGTCGGGGCGGCCTAAACGCTGCCCATCCCGCGGTTTAGGAAGGATTGGTCATGGGGTCATTTAGTTTGCTGCACTGGTTAATCGTGCTGTTTGTCGTGTTGATGCTGTTTGGCAGCCGCCGTTTGCCCAACCTGATGACCGATTTGGCCAGCGCAGTGCGTGCCTTTCGCAAAGGATTGGGTGAGGAGGGGGAGGTGGAGTCGCCCCCGCAAGCCCAGCCCGCCCCCCCGAAACGGCTTACCAACGCGCTAACACCCGATGCTGAAGTGTTGGAGGCGCAGGCGGTGGCAGAACCCGTCAAAAAGGTGGCGAAAAAACCTACCGCCGTTGTGAAGGCTGCTCCAAAAGTTGCTCCGAAAGCGGCTCCGAAAAAGGTGGCGGCGAAACCTGCTGCCAAAAGCCTTGCGACAGCGGCTAGCAAACCAGCGGCCAAGGCCAAGCCAGCCACTGCCACTGAC
>CAISOG010000095.1 GCA_903887035.1 uncultured Holosporaceae bacterium
GCGTGACAAACGCAGCAACAGCATGTTGCGCCCGATTACCATGGAATTGGCCGCCAATCGCTATGCTGAGGGATCCTGTCTCATTGGTTTTGGCGATACCCAGGTGCTTTGCACGGCCACGTTGGAGGAGGGGGTTCCATCATTCCTTCGGGGTAAGGGGCAGGGTTGGATTACCGCCGAATATGGTATGTTGCCCCGCGCCACCCATCAGCGCAATGACCGTGAGGCGATTAAGGGCAAGCAAAATGGCCGCACCCAAGAGATTCAGCGGCTAATTGGGCGCAGCCTGCGTGCCGTTACCGATCTTAAAAAACTGGGTGAACGGCAAATCCGCATTGATTGTGATGTGTTGCAGGCGGATGGTGGCACCCGAACCGCGGCCATTACCGGTGCTTATATCGCCCTGGACATGGCCTGCCGCCAGCTGATTCATCGCAAGCTTATTCAGCAATGGCCGTTGCAGGGCAGCGTGGCAGCGGTATCGGTTGGGTTGGTGAATGGTGAGCTACTTTTGGATTTGGACTATGCCGAGGATAGTAACGCCGCCGTTGACGGCAATTTTGTTAAGACCGCCGCCAATCAATGGATAGAAACCCAGGTCACCGCCGAAAATGGCGCTTTTTCCCAAGATCAGCTGGTCGCCATGCTTGACCTAGCCAACCATGGAATCAACAGCCTGCGGGAGTTGCAGCAGCAAGCCATTGTTGAATTTTTTGATTCCGATGATGGTTAGCCAGTGTTGATTCCACAGTTAGTGGCTGGCCTGGGGGAGGCATATGCCCAATGGTAAAAAAGTGGTCGGGATATTCTGCTTTTTTCATGTGCGGTCTTGGCTTAGCCTTAGGCGACTACCAGTTGGCCTTGGCGGTTGAGCAATCGTCAATCCCGCAACAAATAGTCAGTGTAACCGCGCCATCATCCGCCTCTTCATCCGCCAACAACACCCTTACGAACTACAGCTGGAACGTGGTTGCCGATCAAGGTCAGCTAGTGGTAGCGGTCAATTATCAGGGCAAAATTGCCCAGCTGGCGCCGCAATGTGTCAAAAAGGAACCCCGCTATCCTTATCAATTTGGTGGGATGATGCGCCTGAAGGATGGTTGGTTAGCCGCCAGCCTGCGCAGCATGGACGCCGCCTATTCCTTATCAAAATCCCCGAATCTGTTACAAAATCCGCCCGCCCGACCAGAAAATCCACGTGGCCAGTTTGATCGTTTGCTGTTGTGGAAATTCGACCAAACTTGGCAATTGGCGGCCGTGCTGACCCCGCCGAATACCAGCCCTGGCAAGAACAAAAAGCCCATCACCCATTTTACCGACAGCATGGCCATGACCGATGCGGTGACTGGCCGCATGGTGGTTGGGGTCGTTAATGCGGCGGCGAATGGTTCGGCGTTGGGGCAGGAGGATCCCTTTGCCCTGGTCTATGAACGGCGTGACGACAACAATTGGGTGCCAACCGCGGCCTTACCAACTGAGGAAAGCGGGTGGCAACAGGTGTCGGGGCTTTGTTTGGCGGCCAACAAAGATTTTGTGCTGCTGGGGCATCCAACCGGCGGCGTCAGTATTTTTGAGAAGCTGAAAAACAATGGTACGGCCGCAACCACCGCCACGGGCGTAGAATGGCGACGGCGGGGGCTGTTTGGTTTTGGTTGTGAGCAAGCCGCCTTTGCGGGCAATCAGGCCATCAGCCTTAGCAACGGGCGCCTGTATCAGCTGCAACATTCTATGCCCGCCTGGTTGGAAAGCAAAAAATCCCTAATTTACCGCGATCAGGCCAGCTTGACACCTTATGAGGAGCAGTTGGCGGTTGGGGACAATCTGTTAATCGCCA
>CAISOG010000096.1 GCA_903887035.1 uncultured Holosporaceae bacterium
ACCTCGTAACATTTTCGCAGGCTGTATATTTCTAAATTGAAACAACTATAGACTATCAGATTAAGGGGGGGGATGTTCGGCTTGCTGGGTATCCCCCCTTCTTGCAATGGAGAGTGACCACCAGAGCTTGATTTGCGGGGGGCGGCGGCGCATGATGGCTGGCATGACCATGTCGCCTGCCCCCTTTTCCTTGTTAAATCCCGATGGTCGATCCGACCTGTTGCTGACCTGTGAACATGCGGGTCGTTATATACCGCCCTCTTTAAACAATCTTGGGCTGCCCGCCAGTTTTGATGATCCCGACCAACATTTAAACGCCCTGTTGGATGTGGGGGCGGCCGATCTAACCCGTGCTTTGGCAAAGCGGTTGCATGCTCCCGCGGTGCTGGCCACTGTCAGCCGTTTGGTAGTCGAATGTAACCGATGGCCGTATGATCCCGAATTTGTCGCCCCACAAGTGCAGGGGGTGTTGACCATTCCTGGCAACCAGGATTTAACCCGTGCAGAGATTGCCGAACGGGCGCAGACCTGGTTCTGGCCGTATCATCAGGCCATCACCCGCCAAATCGCCCAAAGCCTGCTGCGGGGGATGCGCCCTGCCCTGATTAGTGTGCACAGCTTTACCCCCAATTTTCATGGCCATGCACGCCCGTGGCAGTTTGGGGTGTTGTGGGATCAGGATTTTGGTTTAGCCCAAAGGCTGTTGGCACCGTTAACTGGCGCCACCCCCCCCATCGGTGATTGGGTGATTGGCGACAACCAACCCTATGACATTCGTGGCGGCATAGCCTTTGCCGTATCCTTTCATGCCGCGCCGCTATCCCTGCCCAATGTGGTGTTAGAGGTACGGTCTGATTTGATCGACACCCCCCCAAAGGCTAAGACGGTGGCGGATATATTGGCTCCCTGGATTGAGGGGGCTTTGGCCACCTTGCCCATTCCCTCTTAACCATTGTTCCCCAACATTTCTTAGCCCACCCCCAACCGAAACTTCAGCCGCCCATCATGATCGCTTTTTCACCCCCACCCGCTAGCCCATCACCCGACGGCACCACCCGCCCAGAGGAATTGCGCCATTTCGCGGCGCAGGCCAAGGATTGGTGGGTCAGCGGCGGTGGCTATGACGTGTTGCACGCCATCAACCCGTTGCGCCTAAGCTATATCCGCGAACAGCTGTGCCAGCATTTTGGCCTGGATACGGCGGCGGCGCAGCCGTTGATGGGGCTGACCGTCTTGGATGTTGGCTGTGGCGGCGGCCTGATTGCTGAACCGCTCAGTCGGTTGGGGGCGGCGGTGACCGCGGTCGATGCCGAACCCGCGACGGTGACGGTGGCGGTGGCGCACGCGGCGGAGCAGGGGTTAAGCATCGATTATCGTTGCAGCGCGGTTGAGGATTTGCCAACCGATTCCCCGTTTGACGCGATTATCGCGTTGGAAATCATCGAACATGTTGCCAACCCCGCGCTGTTCGTGGCGGAGCTGGCCAAGCGGTTAAAGCCAGGCGGCCTGGTGATCATCAGCACCCTGAACCGTACCACCCGATCCTATCTGTTGGGGGTGGTGGCGGCTGAGCGGGTGTTGCGTTGGGTGCAGGTTGGCACCCACCGATGGTCGCAATTCGTTAAGCCTAGTGAGCTGGCGGCGGCGGCGCGCAATGTCGGCCTGACCATGGATCAACTGACGGGGCTAACCCTGAACCCCCTAAGCCGAACATGGTCTTTGGGTCAGGATGTGGCGGTTAATTATCTGGCGGTGTTGCGTTAGGGCATAGTCATTCCATTATCTAAATTGGAGCGACTACAGCGCTATTTTTCTTGCACTCCACCCCCACGGCGACCTTCACATAATCTTCATAAAACTTGGGTAGATTAGAAGGAGTTTGTTAACAAATAGATTCATGGAAAAAGCCTATGGCTACCGCGACTGCCACTGCTGCATCATCAAGAAGGCAAATGCGTGCAGAGCCGCATCCAACCTATGTCAGTGCCGCCTGGGCAAAAAAGCATCCAAATGAATACAGTGCCAACGCCGCCACAGGTTTTGAAACAATCCTTAACATCATGGACGCTGAGATAAGTGGGGAGCAGACTTGGGGTCTTACAGTTGATGAAAACGCCCCAGGATATGTAAAGGGGGTTACCAAAACCTTAAATTGGATTGGTTCGACATGGGGGCGTGCTGTTGATGGGGCATGGCAGGCTACCGATGCCGCCTTTAATTTCGCCAACTTTCTGATCGATGCTGGAAATGGGCGTGATAAAGAGTTAATCCAGGCCATGATGGATCTTTTGGGAACAACGACAACCGTCATTACCGCACCGGTTAAGGCCAGCATGGCGGTTGTGTTGGCCAATCTGTATTCAGGTATGCTTATTAAATTTGGCTATGCCGCGCCCAAACCTGCCGCTGCTGCCAATCGCTCTAGCGGTAATTCTGAACAGGCACTAACTGGCGATCAAATAGCCGAAAGAAATACAGCAGAAGCAACTAGCCAGACCACTCCTAATCTCCAAAAGGATGAACCCGGGGTTGTTGGAGATTTCACTGCGACGCCTGCCTATAATGAAATGCAACGATAAAAACAGCCGCTAACCTTCTGTCGCATGAAATGCAACCATCGGTGGGCAGATTGCCTCCCTCGATAACCTAAGGCGCATAACCCAATCCGTAACGCGCTGCGCCAACCAAAACCCATGCCCCACGGTCAATTCGATACGGCCGTTTCCATGATTTTTCCATGATTTTTTCTTGGCCGCGGGGGCGCTTTGTGGTTAAGTAGGGGGGCGTCATCTTTGCAAAACCGAAAGGGGTTATGAATGCCAAACAATCCAACAGAAAGCTTTTTGGCCAGCCGTCTGGCGGCGGTCAGGCCTTCGCCCACCCTGGCGTTGGTGCAATTGGCGAAAGAATTAAAGGCGGCGGGGCGCGATGTGGTCGACCTGTCGGCGGGTGAGCCTGATTTTGACACCCCCGATCATGTGCAACAGGCGGCGATTGATGCGATGGCGCGTGGCGAAACCCGCTACACCGCGGTGGCGGGCACGCCAGAGCTGAAAAAGGCTATTCGCACCAAATTTTTGCGTGATAACGGCCTGGACTATACCGCGGATGAGGTGATGGCGGCCACCGGCAACAAACAGCTGTTGTTTAACGCCATGCTGGCCACCCTGAACGCGGGGGATGAGGTGATTATTCCCGCCCCCTATTGGGTATCCTATCCCGACATGGTGTTGTTGGCGGGCGGCAAACCCGTGGTTGTCCCCTGTGGCCAGGATAGCAATTTTAAGCTGACCCCCGATGCGTTAGAGGCCGCCATTACGCCTAGAACCAAATGGCTGATTCTGTGTTCGCCGTCCAACCCAACCGGCAGTGCCTATAGCAAAGGGGAATTGACCGCCCTGGCCGAAGTGCTGCGCCGTCACCCACAAGTTCTTATTTTAAGTGACGATATTTACGAAAAGCTGGTGTTTGATGGCAAAAGCTTTTGCAACATTCTGAATGTGGCGCCTGATCTTAAGGATCGCACCATGGTTGCCAATGGTGTGTCCAAATCGCATGCGATGACCGGGTGGCGTTTGGGCTATGCCGCCGCCCCCGCCTGGTTGATTAAGGCGATGACGCTGATTCAATCGCAATCCACCTCCAACCCCTGTTCGATTAGCCAAGCGGCGGCGGTGGCGGCGTTAGAGGGCGACCAAAGCTTTTTGCCCGCATGGGTGTCGGAGTATCAGGGGCGCCGTGATGTGTTGGTGGCGGGGCTGAACGCCATTGATGGCATCAGCTGCCTGACCCCCGATGGTGCCTTTTATGTTTACGCCAATTGTGGTGGCCTGATTGGCCGCACCACCCCCGATGGTCGGCCATTGAATGATGATAAGGATGTGGCCGCCTATCTGTTGGAATCGGCGGGCGTGGTGGCGTTGCATGGCGATGCCTGCGGCCTGTCACCCTTTTTGCGGATGTCTTTTGGCAATGTCACGCAGGATAAACTGCGGGAAGCATGCCAACGGATTGGCGCGGCGTTGGCCAAGCTGCAAGGCAGTGACGCGGTCGCGGCCTAAATCCTTATATCCAGCGCGGATAGGGGCGGGTACAGCCGCTGGCTAGGCATCCTGACCCTATGGTGCGCCCCCAACCTTTACCATGCCCCTGCCCCAATAGTTGGTGGGTGCATTTTTTGCTTGGCATGGGGAAAGTTTTTTGATTAAGTTGCGTTTTCATTATTTATTTTACAATAAAGGAATATAACGCTATGGCCACTACGCCAATTTTTGTAGATGAACTTGATCCTAGTCGATATCTAAGACGGGGATTGAATAACTCTGATTCATCAGCCACCTTGCGTGTGGCTACTGAGGTACGGAAATTAAGGTCAGCTGGGCATACGGATGTCGTGGATTTTGGTTTAGGTGAGCTTGGTATACAAACGCCTCAACATATACGAACTGCAATGCACAGGGCGGTTGAGGGTAATCTCGGCTACACCCCGGTTGGGGGAACACAAGAGCTTTTAGAGGCTATTTGCTATTCATACCAGTGCGAAGGCCTTACATTCACCCCAGATCAGGTTATGGCATCAGCA
>CAISOG010000097.1 GCA_903887035.1 uncultured Holosporaceae bacterium
AACCTCTTTTTGATTGTTGCGAGATAGGTCAAACTCTTTTAGGCTTTTAGCTTAGCAAACTGCCCGATGCGGAACAATCCATCGCAATGACCGTTCTTGATATCCTGCTGACTTACTACCCCGCCTTTTTGCAGGGGTTGGGGGTATCCTTGCAACTGTGCTTGGTTATCTGGCTAAGCGGGTTGGTTGGGGGGATTGCCCTGGGGGCGTTGGGGGCATACCGCACCGCGACCTGGGGGCGGCTGACCCACTATGTCGCCTTTTCCTTTTCGGCGGTTCCCACCCTAGTGATTCTGTTTTGGTTACATTACCCAGCGCAGGCGTTGTTGGGGGTGGTCATCAACCCCTTTTACACGGCCGCCTTTGCCTTTTCCCTGGTCAACATTTTTGCGGTGGGGGAAATGGTGCGGCAGGCGATTTTGGACTTTCCAAAGCAATATCTGATGGCTGGGCGGGTTTGCGGCCTGAACACGCACGATATTCTCCGCTACATCCAACTGCCGCTGCTGTTCCGTCAACTGCTGCCTGGCCTGATGACGCAGCAGGTGGTGATGCTGCATGCCACCCTGTTTGCCAGCCTGATTTCGGTGGAGGAGATTTTTCGGGTCGCCCAGCGCATCAACAGCAGCATCTATCGCCCAGTGGAGATTTACACCGCCTTGGCCTGTTTCTTCCTGCTGGTCTGTTTACCGATCAATCTGTTGGCGGTGCATCTCAAAAACACCTACACCCGCGATATGTCTGAGAGATAGCGATGCTAAGTGCCCGTCATCTTTCGTTCGACTACGGGGGGCGACCCGTGCTGACCGATGTATCGCTGGATATTAAGCCGGGCAGCATCACGGTGCTGATTGGCCCCAGTGGCACCGGCAAAACCACCCTGCTGCGCTGCTTGGCGATGTTGGCAACCCCGCAGCGGGGGGAGATTCAGGTGGATGAGCAGCTGTTTCGCTATCCCACCGCCACCAACCTGCCCACGCCCACACCGCCCTGGCCAAAGCTAACGGCGGTGTTTCAGCAGCTTTTTCTGTGGCCACATCTGACCCTGCGCCAAAACATCCTGCTACCCATGCGGCTGCAGGAGCCTGCGGGGGTGGCAACCGCCCTGGAAGAGCTAATCGAAGCCTTTGACATGGGCAATTTTATCGATCGTTATCCCAACCAAGCCTCCCTGGGGCAGCGGCAGCGTGCCGCCCTTGCCCGTGCGATTATTCTGAATCCCCGCTATCTGTTGCTGGACGAGGTAACCTCCGCCCTGGATGTGGAGCAGATTACCCGCGTGCTGGGCTATTTGGCGCAGTTAAGGCAACGGGACATGGGGCTGTTTATCATCACCCACCTGCTGGGTTTTGCCCGCCAAACAGCGGATCAGGTGGTTTTTATGGCGAAGGGCAGCATCGTCGAACGCGGCGATGTATCGATCCTGACCAACCCACAAAGCCAACGCCTGCAACAGTTTTTGGCGGTGGCGACCGCGATGGGTTAGTTGTTGATTATTGGTGGTTTAGGTCAAACACGCTTAGCATCTTTAATCCGCCACAAATTTTGCTAAAGTGGTGATTCGATCGCGCACAGCGTTTCCACTTCAGCAATCAGGCCATTTCCCTATGTCAAACGCCCCATCCCCCGTTATTGCCAAACTCCCCTCCCGCCATGTGAAAGAGGGGGCGGCGCGCGCCCCGCACCGTTCCTATTACCACGCGATGGGCTTAACAGTTGAGGAGATTGGCCAGCCCTTTGTCGGCGTGGTGACGACCTGGAATGAGGCCGCGCCCTGCAACATCGCCCTGCGGCGGCAGGCTGAGGCGGTGAAGCGGGGGGTCAGCGCGGCACAGGGAACGCCGCGGGAGTTTACCACCATCACCGTTACCGACGGCATCGCGATGGGGCATGCGGGGATGAAATCCTCACTGGTCTCGCGGGAGGTGATTGCCGATTCGGTCGAGCTGACCATGCGTGGTCACTGCTATGACGCGCTGGTGGGGATTGCGGGCTGCGACAAATCGCTGCCAGGCCTAATGATGGTGATGTTGCGGCTGAATGTGCCCAGCGTTTTCCTGTATGGCGGATCCATCCTGCCGGGCAGTTTTCGTGGGCGGGATGTCACGGTGCAGGATGTGTTTGAGGCGGTCGGCGAACATGCTGCGGGCAAGATGAGCGATAAGGATTTGAAGGAGTTGGAGCAGGTTGCCTGCCCCTCCGCCGGCAGTTGTGGCGGGCAGTTCACCGCCAACACCATGGCATGCGTTTCCGAAGCCTTAGGCCTAGCGATCAGCGGCTCGGCCAGCCCCCCCACCCCACTGGACAGCCGCGATGCCTTTGCGGTCTATGCGGGGCAGCAGGTGATGGAATTGCTGGCACGCAACATTCGGCCACGCGATATCGTAACCCGTAAGGCGTTGGAAAATGCGGCAACGGTGGTAGCGGCCAGCGGTGGTTCCACCAATGCCGCCCTACATTTGCCCGCGCTGGCGCATGAGGCTGGCATCGCCTTTGACATGTTCGATGTGGCGGAAATTTTTAAGCGAACCCCCTATATCGCCGATCTGAAGCCTGCGGGGCGCTATGTCATGAGCGATCTGCATCGGGTTGGCGGCGTGCCAGCCCTGCTGAAACTGCTGCTGGACGGCGGCTATCTGCATGGCGACTGCCTGACCGTAACGGGCAAAACTCTGGCAGAGAATTTGGCCAATGTGACCGTGTCGACGGATCAAGACGTGTTGCGCCATACCAGCAACCCGCTGAGTCCTACTGGCGGGGTGGTCGGCCTGAGCGGCAATCTGGCACCCGATGGCGCGATTGTGAAGGTGGCGGGCATGAAAACCCTGCAATTTCGTGGACCCGCCCGCTGCTTTGACCGTGAGGAAGATGCTTTTGCGGCGGTTGAGGCGCGCAATTACAAAGCGGGGGAGGTGCTGGTAATTCGCTATGAGGGGCCCCGGGGGGGGCCTGGCATGCGGGAAATGTTGGCCACCACCGCCGCGATTTATGGCCAGGGCATGGGCGACCAAGTGGCGTTGATCACCGATGGCCGCTTTTCGGGCGCTACCCGTGGCTTTTGCATCGGCCATGTAGGGCCAGAGGCAGCGGTGGGCGGGGTAATCGCCCTGTTGCGCGATGGTGACATCATCAATATCGATGCGGCCACTGGCCAATTGGAGGTGGAGTTGAGCGAGGCGGAGATCGAAACACGCCGCCAGGACTGGCAACCACGCGGTCATGACTTTCAATCTGGGGCGTTATGGCGTTATGCTCAAACCGTTGGATCTGCTCTCCAGGGGGCGGTCACCCATCCAGGCGCAGCGGCGGAAACGCATTGCTACGCCGATATTTAGCCATAAAGAACTGCCGCCACCTGACATCATACGGGGACAAGATGATCGAAGAATCAATGCTGATTGGCTTAAGGCAACTGAATTGGCGACGCGGCTTGCGACGCTTTTGGTTGCTGGCCACCCTGGGGCTTTGGATCGGGCTGGGCACGATCCAGCTACCTGACTTACTGACTGCACCCCGCGTGGTAATTGAGACTGACCAGGTGCAGAAATTGCGCAAACTGTTAGAGCAATATCGGCAAAACGCCCTGCCCGATGCGGTGCGGGATGAGGTACGAACAAAGCTGGAGCGGGGGGAATTAACCGCTGGCGTTCGTTACAACGTCACCGTAACCGTGGCGGGGGTTGAACAGCGGACGGCCTATCCCGCCGAGATGGAGGAGGGGCAGGTGCGAACTGCCGCCAACCAATGGGCGGCCAATCTTTCACGAAACGCTTGGATACGGCTGGCGGTTATGGCCTTGGTGGTGCCACTCGCTTTCATTATCCTGACACGGCTGGTCGCTTGGGGCGTCCGTGGCTTTGATTCGGCGGCGCCATCGCCGTCTTTTGGCAGCACCCCTCCACGACGGATTGCCAGCCCACCGCCAAGGAGTGCTCCGCAAAACACCCCCTCCAACGAAACAGGCGGCTATAGAGCCAAAGTGGCAGCGCCCTTAGCAACGCCGCCAACGGCCACCGCTCCCGATGCCAACAATCCTGCTTCACCGACGCCACTCAAGCCCCAGCAGTATCAGTTGATGACCGATCCGCCCTTAAGGGAAAGCCAGCAGCAACCTGGCCAACAGGAACCCACCTTAGGCGGCACCAACCGCCGCCAATCCACTAGCAAACCAGCTTTGATCAAACTGGAAATTTAGGGCTGAACTCTTTACCCAGACCGATAGTTGGGGGCTTCCTTGGTGACCATGATGCCATGCACATGGCTTTCACGCATGCCGGCGGCGGTGATTTTCAGGAATTGGCAGTTTTTCTGCATGGCGGGAATATCGGGGTTGCCGGTATAGCCCATCGCCGCCCGCAATCCCCCCATCAGTTGATGCACCACGGCGGCAACACTGCCCTTATGGGGTACGCGCCCCTCCACCCCTTCGGGCACCAATTTGTGCGCGGCCTCTTGATTGCTTTGGAAATAGCGATCGGCTGACCCCTCCGCCATTGCCCCCAGGCTACCCATACCGCGATAGGCCTTATAGCTGCGCCCCTCATACAAAAACAGCTCACCAGGGGATTCATCGGTACCGGCCAGCAAGCTTCCGATCATCACGCAGTCCGCGCCTGCCGCAATGGCTTTGGCCAGATCGCCCGAATAGCGGATACCGCCATCGGCAATCACGGGAATACCTGCTTTATGCGCCACCTCTGCACAATCGGCCACGGCGGTCAGTTGCGGCACGCCGACCCCTGCGACAATGCGGGTGGTGCAGATAGACCCTGGGCCAATCCCAACCTTGACCGCATCGACACCTGCGTCGATTAGGGCTTTGGCCGCCTCAGCAGTAGCAATATTGCCCGCGATCAGCTGCACCTGGCTGGACAGGCGGCGCACCGCCCGCACTGTTTCCAACACCCGGCTGGAATGGCCATGGGCGGTATCGACCACGATCACATCGACCTCCGCCGCCAAAAGAGCCGTCGCCCGGGTTAGGGCGGTATCGCCGGTACCAATGGCCGCCGCCGCCCGCAACCGACCCTTTTCATCCTTACAGGCCAATGGGTTACTGACCGCTTTTTCGATATCTTTGACTGTAATCAATCCGACGCAGTGCCGCTGATCATCGACCACCAACAGTTTTTCGATGCGGTGATGGTGCAACAGCCTTTTGGCCTCCTCCCGCGTGACCTTTTCATCAACGGTGATCAGGCTTTCTTTGGTCATCAACTGCGACACCAGCTCACTGGGGTCTTCGGCAAAGCGCACGTCGCGGTGGGTCAGAATGCCAACCAACACCTGCCCATCGCGGGCGATGACGGGAATCCCCGAAATACCATGTTGCTGCATCAGGATTTTGGCATCGGCCAAGCTTTGATCAGGGTAAATGGTAATCGGATTCACCACCATACCCGATTCAAATTTCTTAACCCGTCGCACCTCATCCGCCTGTGCACTGGCGCTCAGGTTACGGTGCAGCACCGCCATACCCCCCAGCTGCGCCATGGCAATCGCCATCGGAGCCTCACTGACCGTATCCATGGCCGCGGCCACCAACGGGATCCCCAGGGGCAATTGGCGGCTGAAACGACTGGCCAAGCTGACGTCTGAGGGCAACACGTTGGAGGCGGCGGGCGCTAACAAGACATCATCAAAAGTATAGGCTTCACGGAATTTCATCGGGGGGGCGCTCCTGCATCGGGGTCTTTTGTTAATTCTGGGATAAAAGCCCTACGGCCTTTCCCCTTATACCCCGTCATATCCCACGGAACCAGCCCGCCTGCAAGTGCCCCCTTGCGAATCAAGGCTAGGGCATCGTTCAATTCGCTTCTATAGCCCTATTTCCCTAAGCCATTTCGCCCCCCCACACTCTTGCCGCTGGCCACAAGCGGGGTTAGCATGGCCGCCATGACTGCACCGCTTCCACCAACCCCCTTGCTTGACGCCACAGCGACGCCCGCCGATCTGCGCCGCCTGTCTTTGCCGCAGTTGGATCAGCTAGCGGGGGAGCTGCGCGCCGAAACTATCCGATTGGTCAGCCAGACTGGCGGTCATTTGGGTGCCAGCCTAGGGGTGGTGGAGCTGACGATTGCCCTGCACCATGTGTTCAACACCCCGGAAGACCGTCTGATTTGGGACGTTGGCCATCAGGCCTATCCGCATAAGATTTTGACAGGCCGCCGTGATGCCATGCGAAACTTGCGACAGGCGGGCGGTGCTTCAGGCTTTACCAAGCGCAGTGAGAGCGCGTTTGATCCGTTCGGCACCGCCCACAGCTCCACCTCTATCTCCGCCGCGCTGGGAATGGCGGTTGGCCGTGATTTGCAGGGCAGCCAGCGGCAGGTGATTGCGGTAATCGGCGATGGCGCCCTGTCGGCTGGCATGGCCTATGAAGCCCTCAACAACGCGGGGGTGGCGGCGGGTATTGCCGATGCTGCGGCATCTACCGATTCATCCGCCCCCCCTTCAAGTCGTCACCCCAGCCGCCTGCTGGTCATCCTTAACGACAACAGCATTTCGATTGACCCCGCGGTGGGCGCGGTGTCCAGCTATCTGGCGCGGCTGGTAACCTCCAGCCCGATGCGCGGCGCGCACGACTTGGCCAAGCAGCTGGTACGTCGCCTACCCAATCCGTTGCGCAAATTGGCGGCTGAGGCCGAAGACCGCGTCGAAAAATTTCTCAGCGATGGCAATTTGTTTACCGCCCTCGGCTTTCACTACCTCGGCCCCGTTGATGGTCATCGCCTGGATCAGCTGGTAACGATTCTAAGCAACCTGCGGGAACAGCCTTTTGACCGCCCCGTCCTGCTGCATGTCATCACCCAAAAGGGTAAGGGCTATCCGCCGGCTGAGGCCGCTGCCGACAAATATCACGGTGTCACCCCCTTTGATGTCGCAACAGGGGTTCAGCAAAAGCCTAAACCATCAGCGCCCAGCTATAGCCAGGTGTTTGGCGACACCCTGACCCAGCTGGCCGCCGATGACCCGCGGCTGGTAGCCATTACCGCCGCCATGCCCAGCGGCACGGGGCTAACCCGCTTTGCCGCCCGCTATCCCACCCGCTGCTTTGACGTTGGCATCGCTGAGCAGCATGCGGTGACCTTTGCCGCCGGCCTGGCCTGCGAAGGGTTGCGCCCTTTTGTGGCGATCTACTCGACCTTTTTGCAGCGCGCCTATGACCAGATTATTCATGACGTTGCCTTGCAGAACTTGCCCGTGCGATTTTGCCTGGATCGGGCGGGTTTGGTCGGTGCGGACGGCGCCACCCATGCGGGCAGTTTCGACATCGCCTATCTCGGCTGCCTACCCAATATGGTGCTGATGGCGCCCAGCGATGAGGCGGCGTTGGCGGCGATGCTGACCACCATGCAGCAATATGATGCGGGGCCAAGCGCGATTCGCTATCCACGCGGCGCTGGCACGGGTGTTGCCCTGCCCGCCATCCTCCAACCCTTAGCGATTGGCCGCGGGCGGGTGGTGCGTGAAGCAGCCGCCCGCTCAGCCCCCACAAAAGCCGCTTTGCTGTGCTACGGCACCCGCCTGGCCGACTGCCTTAGCGCGGCAGAGGTTCTGGAGCAGCAGCATGGCATCGGGGTAACGGTGGCCGATGCCCGCTTCGCCAAACCGCTGGATGAGACGCTGTTGCGGCAGCTGTTGCAGCATCATCAGCTGTTGATCACGGTGGAGGAGGGGTCGCAGGGCGGATTCGGCGCCCTAGTGCTGCACACCGCCCACCAACGCGGCTGGATGGATGGGGGTAAGCTAGGAACTCATACCCCCCCACGCCTGCGCACGCTGACCCTGCCCGACCGCTTTATCGATCATGCCAGCCAGGCTGAACAGCTGGCGGAGGCTGGCTTGGACAGCGCCAGTATCGTCGCGGCGGTGCGCCAAGCGCTGGGTGGTTAGAGGCCGCGACTGCCTCCCCCTTCCACATTTCTCTGATAACTCCGCCCCTGTCTTTTTCATGACCCCTCCCCCTGACCCCCTCCCGCAGGTGAAGGGAGGATTATTGGGCGCACCTATAAGAAAAAGGAGAGAGAGGGGTGACGCGGAAAAACACTCCACCCCTGCGGGGGAGTCGGATCGCGCCAGCGATTCGGTGGGGGGTTGTAAAGCGGGATCACCGCTTGCTCAGCGCAGCAAAGTTTTGTTTACTAGTGGCATGACCGATATACAGCTTCAATCCGAACTGCTGCGCGAACTGCACGGACGCGGCCTGATTTATCAGACCACCGACCTGGCTGGGCTGGACGCTGCCCTGACCAGTGGGGTGGTGACGGGCTATATTGGCTTTGAACCAACTGCTAACAGCCTGCATATTGGCCATTTGGTGCAACTGATTCGCCTGCGCTGGCTGCAAAAACTAGGGCATCGCCCGATCCTGCTGGTGGGGGGGGCGACAGGCAAAATTGGCGACCCGTCGGATAAAGATGAGGCACGCCCCTTTTTGACCCAGGAGCAGCTAGATTCTAACAAGGCCGCGCTTAAGCGGCAGGCTGGTCACTTTATGAATTTTGGAGACGGCCAGACTGAAGCCATATTGGTCGATAATGCTGATTGGCTGGATGCCATTGGCTATCTAGATTTTTTGCGCCAGGTGGGCAGCCATATATCCGTGAATCGAATGCTTACAATGGATAGTGTTCGTCGCCGCCTAGATCGCGAGCAGAATCTCAGCTTTCTGGAATTCAACTATTCCCTGCTGCAAGGCTATGATTTCGTTGAGCTTTATGGCCGTTACGGCTGCCGACTGCAGATGGGCGGGAGTGAGCAGTGGAGCAATATTTTGACCGGGGTTGACCTGGTGCGCCGCCTGAAAAGCGCGGAGGTGTTTGGGATGACGGGCACGCTGTTGACCACGGCCAGCGGCGCGAAAATGGGAAAAACCGCTGGCAACGCGGTCTGGCTGGACGCCACCAAAACGCCCGTGTTCGATTTTTGGCAGTATTGGCGCAATGTTGAGGATAGCGATGTCACCCGCTTTCTGAAAATTTTTACGGAACTGCCCCTGGCGGAGTTGCAGCGCTGGGATAGCGTGCAGGGGGCGGAGTTGAATGAGGGCAAAAAGCTGCTAGCGACGGAGGTGACCGC
>CAISOG010000098.1 GCA_903887035.1 uncultured Holosporaceae bacterium
ATGTTGCGGGCGATTTTACGCCAGCCAGCAGCAACAGCGCAACCCCGATTGTGATGGCGGCATCGGCAATGTTAAAGGCTGGCCAATGATAGCCCTGCCAATGAAAATCCAGGAAATCCATCACCGCCCCAAAGCGCAGGCGATCCACCACATTGCCGATGGCACCCCCCACCACCAGCGCGCTGGCCAGGCGGGTAAGGCCGTGCCGTTGGCGGCTGGACCAGATCCAGACCAACAGGCTTAGCGCCAGGGCGACCGTGATCAGCAGGTAAACGCCCCAATCCTCATGCTGCTTAAACAGGCCAAAGCCAATGCCGTGGTTCCAGACGGGGGTCAGGTTGAAAAAGCTGGTCAGCACAATGGTGGTGTCGGGCACAAACACCGCCTGCTTCATCCCCGCCTTTACCAACTGATCCGCCACCAGCACGCTTAACGCCACCCACAGCCGCATATCGCGCCAGGCACACAGGGGCAAGGCGGCGGTAAGGTTGGAGCTGGAGCGGGCTTTGGCGCTGGGTTGGTTGGTGGCGGTCATGGTTTGTATCGAGCGGGGGGGAGAAAAAACGGTACAAGGGGGCAGAATTGGCATGCACCGCCAGATTCCCCCGGTTGTTTCTATACTTTTGCCGCTTTCCGCTCTAGAATCAAGTGTTCAGGGGCAAATTGAGTGATTCTTAAGAGCCTTTCTATTAGACTTTTAAAACAAAACTTATTGGGCGCGGCATGTTGCAAGAAAAGGATTTGGCGGAAGAGTTAATTGCGCGGGTGCGTGCCTATGACCCCTTGGTGGAGGAGGGGGTGTTAAGCCGCGCCTTTGTCTACGCCAAAACCGCCCATGCCACGCAGCAGCGGGCGAATGGGGAGCCGTATTTCCTGCATCCCGTGGCGGTGGCCAACATCCTGGCCGGACTGCGGCTGGATAGCGCCAGCATCATCACCGCCCTGCTGCACGACACGGTGGAGGATACGGCCGTCACCCTGGAGGATATCGAAAAGCAATTTGGCAAGGAAATCAGCAAGCTGGTCGATGGGGTGACGAAGCTGACCCGATTGGAACTGCAATCAGAACGCAGCAAGCAGTCGGAAAATTTCCGCAAGCTGGTGTTGGCGATGTCGGAAGATATTCGGGTGCTGTTGGTCAAGCTGGCCGATCGCCTGCACAACATGCGCACCCTGCATTATATTGAGGATCCCGCGAAGCGGCGGCGGATTGCCCGCGAAACCATGGATATCTATGTGCCGCTGGCCGAACGGATTGGCATTCAAAGTGTTAAGGACGAGTTGCAGGATTTGGCTTTTGCCGCGCTGTACCCCGATGCCTATCAATCCATCGTCAACCGCCTGCAATACCTTAAGGCGCAAAACCCCAATTTGGTCAGCGATATTGTCGGCGAATTGACCAATATCCTGGCGAAGCAGGGGTTGGATGCGGTTATTACCGGGCGGGAAAAAAGCCCCTATTCCATCTGGCGCAAAATGCAACGCGCCAATGTAACCTTTGAGCAGTTGTCGGACATCATGGCCTTTCGGGTGTTGGTGCCCGATTTGGCAGGGTGTTATCAGGCGCTGGGCATTCTGCACAACGCCTATTCGTTGATTCCTGGTCGGTTTAAGGACTATATCTCTACCCCCAAATCCAACGACTATCGTTCCCTGCACACTGGCCTGATTGGCCCGTTTCAACAGCGGATTGAGGTGCAGATTCGCACCCAGGAAATGCACGAAATTGCAGAGAAAGGGGTGGCGGCGCATTGGCACTACAAACAGGGGGGGGCGCAGACCGATGGCCGCCAATACCGCTGGCTGCGCGAGCTGTTGGAAATTTTGGAGGCGTCCACGCCTGAGGAGTTTTTGGAACATACCCGCCTGGAAATGTTTCAGGAGCAGGTGTTCTGCTTTACCCCCAAGGGCGACATCATCCCGATGCCTAAGGGGTCAACCCCCGTCGATTTCGCCTATAACATCCATTCCGACATTGGCGATCGTTGCACGGGCGCGCGGGTTAATGGTCGCCTGGTACAGCTGCGCACGGTGCTGAACAACGGCGATCAGGTGGAGATTATTACCAGCCGCAGCTCTACCCCATCGCCATCCTGGGAAGAATTTGTGGTGACGGGGCGCGCCAAGGCCTGCGTCCGCCGCTTTATCCGCATGCAACAACGGTCGCAATATGCTGAGCTGGGCAAAACCATGCTGACCAAGATGTTTCGCGCCCACAGCCAGACCCTGACCGATAAGGCGTTGGAACCGTTGTTGCCCAAGTTCAAACGGCCAACGGTTGAGGATCTTTACGCCGCCGTCGGTGAGGGGTTGATGACCACGCGGGAGGTGTTGAACGCCCTGTACCCCGATTTGGCGGTGGAGAAGCAACAGGCGGTTGACGCCATCCCCGAAATCAAAACGCGCGCAAAGCTGCGTAAGCCCAGCCGCTATGCGATTCCGATTCGCGGCCTGATCCCTGGTATGGCGATCAATTTTGCCAAATGCTGCCACCCGCTGAAGGGCGATTTGATTGTCGGCATCATCACCACGGGTAAGGGGGTGACCATCCACACCCAGGAGTGCGAGAACCTGATCAACTTTCAAAACCAGCCCGAACGCTGGCTGGAGGTCGCCTGGGAGGATGAGACGACCGAAAGCAATGTTGGCCGCCTGTCGGTGATGATCAACAACGTGATGGGTGGGATGGGGCATGTGTGCACCATGATTGCCAAGGCGGGGGGCAACATCGCCAACCTTAAAATCACCAACCGCACCCAGGATTTCTTTGAGCTGATGGTGGATATTGAGGTGCGGGATGCCCAACATATGTTGGATGTCATCGCCGCCCTGCGCAGCCACCCCGTGGTGGTATCGGTCGAACGCTACGGCAGTTTGAATGAACCCGTCCGCGCCGCCGTGCATTAGTCAGGGAGACGGGGGGGTGGTTGGGTAATGCCGTTATTCCCACCGCCCCGTTGTTATCCCCGCGCCCTAACCCCCTCCCGCCCCGTACATAAAAAATGGGGAGGGGGAATACACACCGCCCCAGCGGGGGTGGTTGGCCATAAAGTCCTTAGCTTAGCGTTCTTGAGCAGTTGGGCAAACCAAATATCTAGGAAGGGTTATGTTTAGATCATTTAGTTCGCCTGCGATTGTTTTCGCGTCATTAAGTGGACGTGATGCTATTTGTATTTGAAAATAATTTGGCTCCCGTCTGCTGTATTGAACTTGAAATTGATAGCCCGTATAAGCAATTGCATCCATAGTATTCAAAGCGGTAGCAACACGATTAGCTGCTTGAGAATTTTGGATTAGAATTCTATCAGAGTGTCCATCTTCTCTAATATATCGTGCAGTTACTTCGCCAGATGTTGGGTTGCATCCGTTATTGTCATACCCAGACACCCAAGGGGCAAATTGAATTTTCACTTCATCATTTGATACACCATAACTCATAAAAAACTCTCCTGAAAAAAGTTGTGCGATTGCTAATAAGGATTTTTAGAGAAGTTTCAATGGTTTCGCAATAGTTTTTTGCTGATTTTGCGAAAATATGTTGGGAAATTTGCCTATTTTTCGCCTAAGCCAGAAAACAAGGGGGAAGGCGGATCCATCGCCCTGTCCTCCTCCATCCATTATTTCCACCCCCTCCGTTGTCATCCCCGCGCCCTATCCAAAGTAAAAGCGGGGGATCCAAAAGACGGTACAGCCAGGGTGTGTGGCGGCGGTTGATGGATTCCCACCTACGTGGGAATGACGACCGATGACGTTATGCGGTGGCCGCAGTGCGCCCGCTATCGCCCAGCTCTGATAGTGGCCAGCGCGGGCGAACCACTTGATTCGCTGGCCAGCTTTTGCCGACAATCAACCGTTCCAGCGCTGCCCAACCCACCATGGCGGCGTTGTCGGTGCACAGCACCATTGGGGGAGCGTGAAAACGCATGCCGTGCTTGGCGGCGGCGGCGGTGACCGCCTGGCGAATGGTCTGGTTGGCCGCTACCCCGCCCGCCATCACCAGATAGGGTTGATCATCGGGGGTCGCCCGCCCCTCTTCAAGACCCGTTTGCTGCCCCGCTGCCTGCCGCTCAGTCTGATAGTGTTTCATGAAGCGGGCGGCGGCCTGCTGCGCCCGTCTGGCCAGAAATTGGGCGACGGTGGCCTGAAAGCTGGCGGCCAGATCGGCCACCACCTGCGGCTGCTGCACCACCTCCGCCCCCAGCTCTTGCGTCAGGCGGCGCATGGCGGTTTTGAGGCCTGAGAAGGAAAAATCGAAATTCTCAGGGCTGTTGGGCTGGTTGGGCGGTCGTGACAGCGGTTGTGGCAAGCGATAAGCGTTGGGGTTGCCACCCACCGCCGCCGCCTCAATCGCTGGCCCCCCGGGATAGGGCAGGCCGAGCAGGCGGGCGGATTTATCAAAAGCCTCCCCCACCGCATCGTCCAGGGTCGTGCCCCAGCGTTCGTAATCGCCCACCCCCCGCACCAACAACAATTGGCAATGGCCGCCAGAGGTCAACAGCAACAGATAGGGAAAGGGGATGCGGGGCTGATTCGGCGGGGTCAGGCGGGGTGACAGCGCGTGCGCCTCCAGATGATTAATCGGGCAAAAGGGTTTGTTCCAGGCATAGGCCAGGGTTTTGCCAAACTGGCTGCCGATCAGCAGGCCACCGACCAGGCCAGGCCCCACCGTGGCGGCGATAGCGGTCAGTGCGCTGGGTTCAACGCCCGACTCCCGCATCGCCTGCGCCACCACCAGATCAATCTGATCCAGATGGGCACGGGCGGCCAGGTCGGGTACTACCCCCGACCAGGGTTGGTGAATGGCAATCTGGCTGAAAATCACATTGCTTAGGATGGTGCCATCCCCCCGCACCACCGCCGCCGCCGTTTCATCGCAACTGGTTTCAATCGCTAAGACCAGTTCAGATTTTGCGGCAGCGGGGGCAGGGGTTATAGGCATGGGTTCAAGCTTAAGCGGCGACCTTGTACTCAACCGATTCCACGCTTAACGCCTTTTGATAGGCGGGGCGGCTGATAACCTGGCGGATGACCCGCTTCACATGCTCACCAAACTGAATCGGTTGAATCAGGCTGGTTGACCAATTGGCAATCACCGCCATCAAAATGTCCCCCATGGTCAGGGTATCGCCCGCCAGAAAAGCGGTTTTGGCCAGCTGTTGATCCGCATCATCCCACAGGGATTGGATGTTGTTGGCGGCCGCCGTCAACAGCGCTTGCCGTTGCGCCTCATCCTGCACATTGCGGGACAGCCAGAAATAACGGCTATAGGCGGGGTGCATGGTGGCGTTGCCCCACATCAGCGCTTGCAACGCTTGGGCACGGGCAAAGCCTTCACGGGGCAGCAGGGCGCTTTGGTGTTTGTCCAGCAGGTAGACCAGGATGGCGCCCCCCTCACGAATGGGCTGGCCATCTTCAACCAACACGGGCACCTGGCCGCGGGGATTCAGCGCCAGAAATTCCGCGCTGCGGTTCTTACCCGCGCTAAGCGAGGTGTCGATAAGGTCGAAATCAAGCCCCATCTCCCTAAGGACAATGTGAATCGCCATTGAGCAGCTGCCCGCCGAATAATACAGGTGATACATGATCATCTCCTAAAAGTTTGTGTGGGGTGGTCAGCGGGAACGTGGCTGCCCCACCCTGTCGTCTGTCACCATGCCACAGCCGCCCCATCATGGCTATGGGTTAAGACATTGCTATGGGTTAAGACGTTAGTTAATTGTTAAGATTGAACGGACGATAGTTTGTTTGAACCCGTTCTTCCTTCTCCAGCCCCTATTCACGCCGATTACGCCATGCCGACCGTTCCCATTTCTTTTGAGTTTTTCCCGCCCAAAACCGATGCCCTGGCCGACCAATTGTGGCAGGCGTTGCAACAGTTGAAACAGCTGAATCCCGCCTTTGTCTCCGTGACCTATGGCGCGGGGGGCAGCACCCGTCAGCGCACGCAGGAATTGGTGGCGCGCATTTGTCAGGACGGGGGGGTGCCTGAGGCCGCCGCCCATTTGACCTGCGTCGGGGCTAGTCGGGATGAAATTGCCGAGGTGGTGGAGGCGTTTTGGCAGGTGGGGGTGCGCCATATTGTTGCCCTGCGCGGTGATGCGCCCCAAAATGCTGATTCAGCGGCTGGCGGCTATCAACCGCACCCGCAGGGTTATGCCTATGCCGCCGATCTGGTGGCGGGCTTGCGGCAACAGCATCCCTTTAAGATCAGCGTGGCGGCCTATCCCGAAACCCACCCAGAGGCGATCAGCCCGCAGGCCGATTTGGACAATCTGAAACGCAAATTTGACAGCGGCGCCGATCAGGCGATTACCCAGTTTTTCTTTGAGGCGGAGCTGTACCCGCGCTTTGTGGAGCGGGCACGCGCTATCGGCATCACCCAACCGATTATCCCAGGGGTTTTGCCCATCCATCAATTTGCCCAGATGGAACGGTTTGCCGGCATGTGTGGCGCCAGCGTGCCCCCATGGCTGCGGCAAAAGCTGGCCGATTTACAGCCCGACAGCCAGGCCTTTCAGGATGCGGCGGCGGAGCAATGTGCCCAGCTGTGCCGTCAGCTGTTGGCCTATGGCGCCCCCGCCCTGCATTTCTACACCCTTAACCGCGCCCCCCTACTGCTGCGGGCAATCGAGATGGTGTAGATTGGGGGGGTGGTGTTGGTTGCCGATTCGGGTTAGGCGGCGGCCATCGCGCAACCATCGCTAACCTTTAAAGGGTTATAACCCCTGTCAATAACGCAAAAAGCTTTTTTGCCTATAAAAATTGGTTGACGCAACAAAAATTTTATGAATTTATAAGCCATAAACCTTTGGCATTGCGGCTTGGGTTTCAATTTTTTACTTTGAAAAGGAAAAGGCAAATGAGCAGCGTTGAAACTCATACAGGAGATCGTGATTTGTTTACTAGGGCTGACAACCCAAACAGTGATGGAATCCGATGCGTATCTGTTCAGGTCTTAGGGGATTTCGATTTTGTGATTTTGACTGGCTGTGATTGGTATAACCCCGCTTATAATTACAGGGACTATGTTGTGTTTG
>CAISOG010000099.1 GCA_903887035.1 uncultured Holosporaceae bacterium
AGTTCTAGGATTAAAACAAATATTTGAAATTAAGTAACATGAATCAAACGACTGAATGGTCGGTGACCACCTATGCTGCTTATGTAAAAGCCGCTTTGGGGGTTTTGACTGGCCAACCCCAATCTCTCGTCATCGACCCCAAATTTACCTACTGCTGGCCTCATGGCAGCGCATCAGACAATTATAATGTGGTTTTGGGTTTCACCTGTAAGGACGAAAATTCCTGCCAAAAATTCGCAGAAAACATAAATAAACTGAGAGAAAAAATAGGCGGCTATGGAATCATTGCTTACACCAACAAAAAATCCCTAACGGTTTGCATTGATCCGTATAATCATTTGGACGTTATGAATACAGTTGGCAAGATTCTTGAAGAACATTGTGATACCAACCAACCTCTTACATTAAACGATCAAAAAGCCCGATTCTTTTGGGATTTGTTTCATCGCGGTTCCTAGCCAGGAATCTGCAACCCATCCGATAGAGGCAGCAACCTTAAGCAAACTAGGAATCCACCCCCCCAGCTTCCCTAAGCCGCCTGCGCCACCGCCATCAAGTCGGGCAGCTGGTACGCCCAGTTGCTGATGGTTCCTGCCCCCATACAGACGACATAGTCGCCATCGCGCACTTGTTTTGTCAGGATAGCGGCCAGTTGCTCTGGCGTTTCAAACCCCTGCACCTGGCCGGGATGTTGCGCCTGAATCTGGCTGATTAAGGCATCCTGAGTAATGCCATCCATCGGCGTTTCGCCCGCGCTGTAAATATCGCTGACCAACACCGCATCGGCATCACCAAAACAGCTGGCGAACTGATCCAACAGGCTGGCAACGCGGCTGTAGCGGTGCGGTTGCACCACGGCAATCAGCCGCCCTGTGCAAATGCTGCGCGCCGCCCGCAACACCGCCGCAATCTCCACCGGGTGGTGGGCGTAGTCATCAATAATGACCGCCCCCGCCACCTGCCCCACACGGGTAAAGCGGCGTTTAACCCCCTGAAACTGCTGGATCGCCCTTGCCATATCGGCCGGCTCCACCCCCAGCTCATTGGCCACGGTCAGGGCGGCCAGCGCGTTCAGCACGTTGTGGCGGCCATGCATGGGCAGCTGCAGGTCGTTCAGCTGCAACGGCCGACGGCTGTGGCCATTAAAGCGCACGTTAAAGCGCAAGCCGTCCGCCGACACGCTAATATCACTGGCGCTTACATCGGCGGGCTGATCAATGCCATAGGTCAGCACCCGCCGATCGCTAACCTCCGCCGCGATTTCCGCCGCCACGGGATGATCGGCGCAGACCACCGCAAAGCCGTAGAAGGGGATGTTGGCGATAAAGTTGCGAAAGGATTCCCGCAGCGTTTCAAAACTGCCGTAATGCTCCAAATGCTCAGGATCCACATTGGTGACCACCACAATATGGGCGGGCAATCGCGTAAAGCTGCCATCGCTTTCGTCGCTTTCCACCACCATCCACTGGCTGTGCCCCAGGCGGATATTGGTGCCATAGGCGTTGACGATACCGCCGTTGATAACGGTTGGATCCAGCCCGCCCGTCTCCAACAACTGCCCCACCAGGCTGGTGGTGGTGGTTTTGCCATGGGTGCCGCCGATAGCGATACCGCTGGTAAAGCGCATCAATTCCGCCAGCATATCGGCGCGGTTGACCACGGGAATGCGTTTTTTGCGGGCGGCGACGACTTCGGGGTTGTCGGCACGCACCGCCGACGAAATCACCACCACATCGGCGTTTTCGATATTTTCGGCGGCATGGCCAATCGCAATCGGAATCCCCTTAGCCGCCAAGCGTTTGACGTTGGCGTTTTCGGTCAGATCGCTACCCGAAATTTGGTGATTGAGGCTTAGCAGGATTTCCGCAATCCCACTCATGCCAATGCCGCCGATGCCCACAAAATGGATCACGCCCAAATGTTGCGACAAAGAAAGGTTGAAACCCTGGGGGGCGGTACCGTTTAAGCCTTTGATCATCTTATATTTATCCTTTATGCAGGGGAAAGCAGCAGGTCGGTTAGCAATTGTTCAGCCCGCGCAGGCGGCTGGTTAAGTTGGGTGGCCAAACGATGCACTACAGGATGATTACCCGCCATAAAGATTTCAATCAAGCCTGCTAATGCAGCAACCAAATCTGGTTGTTTTTCCATCAGAATAACGGCCTGATCCTGCGCGGCAAGGCTGGCCGCGTTGGCCGCCTGATCCCCATCCAGGGAGGCCGCAAACGGAATCAGAATCGCAGGCCGCCGCAGCAGCAACAGCTCGGCCACCGTGCTGGCACCCGAACGGGCAATAATGGCGTCGCAGGCGGCATAGCGTTGCCCCATATCGCTGAAAAACGGTGCCAACTCCGCCGCCACCCCCAACTCGGCATAGATCGCCTGCACGCGGGGCAAATCCTCAACCCGACATTGCTGGGTCAGGCGTAGCCGTTGGCGCAGCGCGACGGGCAGCAGGGCGATGGCGGCGGGCACGGCCTCACCAAACACCTTTGCCCCCTGGCTGCCCCCCACCACCAACAGGCGCCAGGGCTGGTCAGGCGCGGGCGGTTGCCACGGGGTGAAATACTGACTCAGGCTGGCGCGGACGGGTGTTCCCGTCACCACCAGCTTATGCCGCCAGCGGGGAGGAAGACCAGCAGGTAGCCCAGGCAGGCCAGCCGCCAGCACCGCCGCAAAACGCAGCAGGAATCGGTTGGCCGCCCCCAGCTTTGCATTGGCATCATGCACCACCAACCGCCGCCGACACAGCCAGGCTGCCAGCATCGGCGGCACGCTGGCATAGCCACCAAAGCCAATCACCGCCACCGGCTGATCGCGCAGGCCGTACCACAACGCCTGCACCAGCCCGATGGCCAGCAGAACAGCCGCCGACAGCTTCGCCCGCAATCCCGCACGCCGTGGGGTGGCGGCAATCACCCGCCGTTGCGCCACCGCTGGCCAATCCTGCAGGTACCGTTGCCCGCGCGCATCGCTCAGGATAATTGGGCGATACCCCTGCTGCTGCAAATACTGCGCCAGCGCCAGGGCGGGGAAGACATGGCCGCCCGTGCCACCCGTCGCCAGCCAGATGACCGCGCCCTGCCCTACTGCCGCTACTGCTGGCGGCGTCGTCACGCCTGCGCCCCAGTCTTGCTCCACAGCCATGGTTGATCGGCACGCTGGCGCGCCTCAAAGGCGGTAATCGCCGCCTCATGCTTCAGGGTTAGGCCGATGTCGTCCAACCCCTCCACCAGGCGGGTTTTGCGGCTGGGGTCAATGGCAAAGCTGGCGGTAAAGCCCGCCCCATCGCTCACCGTCTGTTGCGGCAGATCGACGGTCAGGGTTAGCGGGCTGGCGGGGGTGGATCGCGCCATCAGCTCCTGCACCACCGCGGCCTCTAGCACCAGGGGCAGCACGCCATTTTTGAAACAGTTGTTATAGAAAATGTCGGCAAAGCTGGGCGCAATCACGCAACGAATGCCAAAGTCCAACAGCGCCCACACCGCATGTTCGCGGCTGGAACCGCAACCGAAATTGTCCAGCGCCAACAAAATCCCCGCGCTTGCGAAAGCGGGTTGATGCAGCACAAAATCATCCAGCCGCCGTCCCGCGCCGTCATAGCGCATTTCGTGAAACAGGCTGCTGCCCAATCCATCACGGGTGATGGTCTTCAAAAACTGCTTAGGGATAATCAGGTCGGTATCAACATTAATCCGCGGCAACGGCGCCGCCACAGCGGTCAGGGTGGTAAAGGGCTGCATCGCGGAAACTCATCCTGTCAGGTTCTATGAATTTTTGGGTTGCGGCGATTTTAACAGCTTTTGAACCAGGCGGGCAAGGGGTGGCGTGTGCTCCCCCTCCCCTGGCGGGAGGGGGTCAGGGGGAGGCAGAAATTGGCTGGCTGCCCCCCGCATCACAATGTCATCCTACCCCTTGTGGGTAGGATCTCAAATCCTAGCCGTTGTACAGACGGTAT
>CAISOG010000100.1 GCA_903887035.1 uncultured Holosporaceae bacterium
CTGATGCGTGACGGCAAATTGCTGACCCCCGTTATCAACGTCAACGATTCGGTGACCAAATCAAAATTCGACAACCTGTATGGTTGCCGCGAAAGCCTGTTGGACGGCATTAAGCGCGCCACCGACGTGATGATTGCGGGCAAGCTGGCCGTGGTTTGCGGCTTTGGCGATGTGGGTAAGGGCTGTGCCGCCGCTCTGCGTAGCTTTGGCGCGCAAGTGGTGGTGACGGAGATTGATCCGATCTGCGCCCTGCAAGCCGCGATGGAGGGCTATCGTGTGACCAGGTTGGAGGAGGTGGCGGCCAACGCCGACATCTTTGTCACCGCGACCGGCAACCTGGGCATCATCACCCTGGATCATATGCGCCAAATGAAGGATCGCGCCATTTTGTGCAACATCGGCCATTTTGATAACGAAATCGACGTGGCGGGTCTGCGCAACTTTAAGTGGCAGGAAGTCAAGCCGCAGGTGGACGAAATCACCTTCCCCGACGGCAAACGCCTGATTCTGTTGGCTCAGGGGCGCCTGGTCAACCTGGGTTGCGCCACGGGGCATCCCGCCTTTGTCATGAGCGCCAGCTTCACCAATCAGGTGTTGGCGCAAATTGAGCTGTGGGGTAATACTGGTA
Source organism: uncultured Holosporaceae bacterium (assembly GCA_903887035.1). Lineage (GTDB taxonomy): Bacteria > Pseudomonadota > Alphaproteobacteria > CAISOG01 > CAISOG01 > CAISOG01. Next base: position 629 of record CAISOG010000100.1, read on the forward strand.
AGTACGACAAGCAAGTCTATGTTTTGCCGAAGGAGCTGGACGAAAAAGTCGCCTTCCTTCACCTATCGCAACTGGGCGTCAAGCTGACCAAACTGACCGATGAGCAGGCAGGCTATTTGGGCGTCAAGCACGAAGGCCCCTATAAGGCCGCCCATTATCGGTATTAGTTGGATCGACCCCAACAGTCACAATTTGCAGGCGGTTTGCCAGCTGGCGGCGCAGATAAGCACCATCACGGCAGCGCATACCAGGTTGATCGGCCGCCGCCGTGGCGCACCAGCAGGCCTTTTTCAACCAAGGATGTGAAGGTTGCCTTCAGTGTGTTGGGGCTTGCGCCGGTTTCGCGCACCATGTCGCGGGTGGTGACGCGGCCATGGCTCTGCACATAATCCAGGATGTTGACCGCCAACTCTGATAGGGCGGCAAGGGCATTCTTTTCGCGCTCGACCTTCACGGCCAGGCGGCTTTTTTGCTGCTGCAAGGCGCGCATGAAGAACATCAGCCAGGGCTGCCAGTTTGGGGTGTCGGTGCGGATGGTGCCTTGCGTCTGCCGCAAGGCCAGATAGTAGCCGTCTTTGCTGTTTTCGATAACGCTCTCCAGCGAGCTGTACGGCACATAGGCATAGCCAGCCTGCAACAGCAGCAGGGTGGTCAGGATACGGCTTAGGCGGCCGTTGCCTTCCTGGAAGGGGTGGATTTCCAGGAAGGTGACGATAAAGACGGCGATAATCAGCAGCGGGTGAACGCGGCCAAGATCGCGGGCGTCATGCAACCATTGCACCAACTCGGTCATGCGGCGCGGCGTGTCGAATGGCGTGGCCGTCTCGAACACGATGCCAATCATGTGGCCAGCGGCATCAAAGGCTCCGACGTCATTGCGCAAGGTCTTGTAGTCGCCACGGTGCCGATCGTCCTTATCGCTGTGGCGCAGAAGGTCGCGGTGCAGCTGTTTGATATGGTTTTCGGTGAGGGGAATGTCTGCCCAGCCATGGAAGATGGTTTCCATTACATCAGCATAGCCAGCAACTTCCTGCTCATCGCGACTGTTGAAGCGTTTGATTTCCAGGTTGGCCAGCAGGCGCTCAATCTCGCGGTCGGTTAGCTTGCTGCCCTCAATGCGGGTGGAGGAGCCGATGCTTTCGATGGTTGCAACGTGGCGCAGCGCCTTCAACCGCTCAGGCGCAAGGGTGCCAAGCGCGCGCCAGGCGCCCTTGAACTCGTCAACCTCAGCAACCAGAGCCAGCAGCTCCGGCGTGATTTGAATGGTGTCCGTCTTGATCATACCCGATTATATACCCGATTATACCGAATTATCCACCCCAATAATTACCCGATTGCACCCGATTAGCAGGCGATTGCACCCAAAAAAATGGCGGACGGCTAAGCAAAAGCGAAGGATCAGAGCTGGAATCGTCCACACAACTGTTGTAAGATGGCGGCGATGAATACGGCCGCTAAGCTTTGCTGGATGTTTGTGCTAACCCTGCCACTGCTGTTGGTGGGGCAGGCTGCTGAAGCTGGCCAGTCTAATCCTGTTAATACAGCGTCCGCCAGCTCTAACCCCGCCAGTTCTGCCACTCCAAAACGCCCGTTGCAGGTGGTGGCCAGCTTTAGCATTCTGGGCGATTGGGTGGCGCAGGTGGGCGGCGATTATGTGGCGGTTAAAACGCTGATTGGCGCCAATCAGGATGCCCACGCCTTTCAACCGCGCCCGCGTGATGTGCAAACGATTGCTGCCGCCGATCTGGTGGTGCTGAACGGTTTGGGGTTTGAGGGGTGGTCGGAACGCCTAATCCACAGCGCCAACTATCAGGGCGCGGTGGTGGTGGCCAGCCGTGGGATTCAACCGCTAACCCCCGTTGATGGCGCCCATCATCACCATCATCATGGCGCCGATCATGATGGGGATAAGCACGGGGAAGGGGAGGGGGAGGGGGATGACCCCCATGCCTGGCACGATCCCGCCAACGCGGCGATTTACGTCGCCAACATCCGTGATGCGCTTATCGCCCGTGACCCCGCCAATGGCGATGCCTATCGCAACCGCGCCGCCAACTATTTGCAACAGCTGGCGGAGACGACGGCCTGGGCAAAGGGGCAGTTTGCCCGTCTGCCCGCCAATCAACGGCGCGCCATTACCAACCACGATGCCTTTCAATACTTGGCGCGTGCCTTTGACCTGCGCTTTGAGTCGCCGGCGGGCTGGAGCACGGAATCGCAACCATCCGCCCGCAATATTGCCCGCCTGATTCAACAAATGCGCCAGCAGCAGGTGCACGCCCTGTTCCTGGAAAATATCAGCGATCCCCGCATGGTGCAGCAATTGGCTAAGGAGGGGGGCGGCACCCTGGGCGGTAAGCTGTATTCGGACGCGCTGGATGCCCCGGGCACGGCGGCCGCCACCTATCTGGGCATGATGCGCAGCAATGTTGACACCCTGCTGCGGGGGTTAACCGCCACCCCCTGATCCGCCGTTTTTTGATGGGGATTAACCAAAATCGTGCTACAATGTGGGGCATCTTAACAGGCTTTCCTCACCCATGCGCCGCATTCGACCCAATCTTATCTTTACTTTTTGGCCGCACCGCCCGACGGCCATCGTAACTTTCTACCTAACCCTGCTTCTTCTTGTAATCGGAGGTGTTATGTTCACCCGCAACCCATCTTTTGGTGTCAACAACAACCCGCAGCTTTATCGCCTGCTTAGTGCGGAGCCTGCCTGGTTGAACGTCAGCCGCCCCCTGATGGAGCAGGATTTGCGTGGCCGCATCATTCTGTTGGATTTCTGGACTTTTTGCTGCATCAATTGCCAACACATCGTGCCCGACCTGCAACGGTTGGAGGCGGAGTTTGGGGATCGGCTGTTGGTCATCGGCGTGCATTCGGCCAAGTTTCGTAATGAGCAGGAATCGGCGGCGATTGGTAGCGCGATTGTGCGCTATGGCATTCATCATCCCGTGGTCAACGATGCCGCTTTTCGGGTTTGGCAGGGGTTGGGGGTGCATTCCTGGCCAACCTTAATGCTGTTTGACGGCAACGGCCGCCTGGTCAACGATTGGAGTGGGGAGGGGCATTACGCCGATGTTCAGAGCGCGATTAGGCGCCTGCTCAACAACGCCGACGTGGCCACGTTGAACCGCCAGCCGTTGCCCATCGCCCTGGAAAAAGATAAGCCGCAGCAGCAGGCGCAAGCTAAAGCGCTATCCTATCCTGCTAAGCTGGCCTATCTGCCCGATTGGCAGGGGCAACCCGCCCTGGTTATCAGCGACAGCGGCCACCACCGCATCCTGCTGACCAACTTGGACGGCCAAATTCTGACCAGCATTGGCAATGGCCAGGCCAATTTTGCTGACGGAGATTTTGCCAGTGCTGGCTTTAACCAGCCCCAGGGGGTGTTGGCACGGGGTGACAAAATCTATGTTGCCGACACCGCCAACCATCGGTTGCGTCTGATCGACCTTACCACCAAGCGGGTCAGCACCCTGGCCGGCACGGGGGATCGTGGCAGCATCCTGCGGCGTAGTGCTCCCGCCATCACCAATGGCCGTCTGACAACCCCGCTGGCCTCCCCCTGGGATTTGGCCTGGTACCCCAACGATCACAGCATTGCTATCGCTATGGCCGGCACCCATCAGCTTTGGATCTATGACACCCTGACGACAACCCTTAGCCCGCTGGCCGGCAATGGCCGTGAATCCATTGATGAGGGCAGCTTTCCCTACAACAGCCTGTCGCAACCCAGTGGGTTAAGCGTGCATGGCGACACGCTGTACTTTGTGGATTCAGAGACCAGCAGTCTGCGTCAGCTGAAGAACGGCAAGGTCAGCACCCTGATTGGGGAGGGGTTGTTTGAATTCGGCCTGGTCGATGGCGATCGTGGGCGTGGCCGCCTGCAACATGCCTTGGGCTTGGTGGCCAGTGATACGGGGGTGTATATCGCCGACAGCTACAACCATGCCCTGCGTTTTTATGACTTTAAGACCGCACGGCTGACCACCCTGCTGGGCAATGGCATCGCGGGGGATCAGTTGGGGGCGGCCAGCAATGCCAGGTTAAACGAACCCAACGGCGTGATCTTGATTCAAAACCAGCTGTGGATTACCGACACCAACAATCATGCGATCCGCCGCTTTGACCTGAGCGATCAACGCCTGACCGACTGGCCAGTGCGCATCGACAGCGTGACAGGATCGGATCAGCCGACAGAATTGGCCGCCGTAGCCCCCATCGCCGATAGCACGCCACTGCCTAACCGAATTGTGCAAGACTGGCCAAATGTGGCGGCGGGCAAGCCATTAAGCCTGATCCTGAATCTGCCCACGGGTTGGCATTTGAACGCTGAGGCACCCATTGGTTGCAGCTGGACAACCTGACCTCCAATCGGCGGACACAGGCGTTGGATCCCCTGCAACTGGCCAACCACCCTCTGACGTTGTTGGCGCTGACCGCCAACCATCGCTATCGCCTGAGTGGTAGTCTGTATTATTGCCCCCAGGGTGATACCACCACCTGCCTGTTGGCCAGCGTGCAGCAGGAATTGGTGCCGACCTCTTCGCCGGCCACCACGGCGGCTAAGGGCAAAACTCCTGCGTCAAAAGATACACAGGGCGGGGGGGCGAACGCGGGTGTTGCGACCACGGGCGGGCGTGCAGAAGGCAGCCTGACCATCACTCTGCCGTAAAACACGGGGTGTAGAAATGGCCGTCATTTCCGCTTAGGGGAGTCTGCACTCGCCCCCCGTCCCTGTTTTTTTACCCCTGCCCCCAGACCCCCTCCCGCAGGTGGAGGGGGCATCCCCCTGCCCAGAAGGTCACCTGCTAATTACAAAAAAAAGGAGTGTTCACACTCCACCCTTGCGGGGGAGTCGGAGCGCGCCAGCGATTCGGTGGGGGGGTTCCGCAGGATATTCGCGCTTATCCCCACCTCAGTGTTGTCATCTTCACCCTAACATCTCATGGATCCCCCGCATTCGCGGAGGATGACAGCCTGAGTGTGGATAGAACGAACCTATACGCCCTAGAGATTAGTTGCCTAACCCCTATAACTTACCAAAAACCCTTAAAGCAACGGTTCTTGCATGGGTAGGGCTGCGGCAGGCGCGGTCGTCTCATCCTCCGTTTCGGCTACAATTCGGGATACCGAAACGACGCGGTCGTTTTCCTCGAATTTGAACAGCGTTACCCCCTGGGTGCGGCGACCAGCAATGCGGATGCCATTGACAGGGCAACGAATCATCTGACCCGCGTTGGTAACCAGAATGATTTCGTCATTGTCATGCACGGGGAAGCTGTCGATAACCTTACCCACCTTGGGCGTCACCTCCATCGTCAAAATACCGCTGCCACCCCGGCCAGTGGTGCGATAGGCATAGGCGCTGCTGCGTTTACCAAAGCCACCCTCCGTCACCGTTAGGATAAACTGCTCCTGGTTTTGCAACTGTTGGGTCAGTTCATCACTGATGGTC
>CAISOG010000101.1 GCA_903887035.1 uncultured Holosporaceae bacterium
CTGACCACCCCACCCACCGATTTTCCTGACAAATGGTGGGGGGAGCGGGAAATTCAGGCGCGCCGCGCCATGTTGGCGGGTGATAACGTCCGCGCCTATGAATTGGCGTCCAAACATGGGCTTAAGCCGTCGGACAACAATTGGACCGATGCCGAACAGCTGGCAGGGTGGTTGGCGCTGGTCAAGCTGAATCAGCCTAGCCGCGCCTGGGATCACTTCCAAACCTTGCTGGGGCAATCCACCCACCCCAACACCCGCTCTAAGGCGTCCTATTGGGCGGCGCGGGCGGCGGAAAGCGCCAACGACTTTGGCCGCGCCAATACGTTGTGGCAGGAGGCGGCCAAATATCCCACCACCTTTTATGGTCAGCTTGCCTTTAAATCTTTGCGACGGGCGGGGGTGGTAGCCGCCAACGCCTCACCATGGTTTAGCGATCCCAAATTGGCTGGCGAGGCCAAAACCACCTTTATGAAGGATCCCATGGTGGAAACCGCCAATCTGTTGGCGCGATATGGCCACGCCAATGACATCGAACCCTTTCTGTTACGCATTGCCGACACGACGGAGGAACCTGGCGCCTTTACCGCCGTGGCGGAGATGGCGATGAAGGCTAAGCGCCCGGCAACCGCCGTCAAAATTGCCCGCCATGCCATGCGGGATCGGGTGACGTTGATTGATTCGGGCTATCCCCTGCTTCAGGTGCCGTCCAATGGCCTGGTTGAACCGTCCCTGGTGCTGGCCATCATCCGCCAAGAAAGCGGCTTTCAGGCAGATGCCTTAAGCAGCGCGGGCGCCCGCGGCCTGATGCAGTTGATGCCGCAAACCGCCCAGGATACCGCCAAGGCCATGCGCCAACGCTTTACCCTGAACCGCCTAACCACCGATCCCGCCTATAACATGATGGTTGGCACCTTTTATGCCCGCAGCGTGCTAACCAAATTCAACAATTCCTATCTGATGACCTTTGCGGCCTATAACGCCGGCCCCAATCGGGCACAGGAATGGGCAGAAAAATATGGCGACCCCCGCCAACCTGGCGTCGATCCCCTTATCTGGATCGAAAGCATCCCCTTTCGCGAAACCCGTGGCTATGTTCAGCGCGTGTCTGAGGGGATTGAGGTGTATCGCCACCGCCTGCGCTCCACAGGCCAAAAGATCCCTGATGAACAGCTAACCGCCAGCGGCTGGTGCCCTGTTAGTTGCTGGTAGGGATCCGACCCGCATAATCGCGCACCACCTGCTTAGGCGATGAAGAACGGGGGCATCTCACTACTTAGGCTTAGGCGTGGACTGCTGCCGATATTGTCGATCAGCTCACCGTCAAATTTGATGTTTTCGGTCAACCAACGCAGGCTTCGATCAATAACGATCGGTTGTGCCAAGCCAAGGGAGAAAATTTGCAAGGCAACATTGCCCATAAGCAAGCTGATAAAACGTCCGCTCGTAATACGACTGCTATCAACCAAAACGCCTGCAACCGTGATATGACCTAAAAACTCACGGTAAAAGGCGGCATGGTAGTATAGTC
>CAISOG010000102.1 GCA_903887035.1 uncultured Holosporaceae bacterium
CCAAAAACTGCACGAGCAGCAGGTGACCAAGAAAAAGCTTGAGGTTCAACAGAAGCTGGCGGCTATTCCCATTTTGCGCGCTGATGTGCGTGCCATCAAACAAATTCTAACCAACCTAGTCTCTAACGCTATTAAATTTTCACCGGTGGGCAGCAAAATTACTGTTCAAACCGAAATTGATGAAAATTTTTGCATTAATCTGCTGGTGCGGGATAAAGGGGCGGGCATGAATGCCCAGCAAGTTCGGCGCGCCCTGATTCCCTATGCTCAATTTGATACCTCCCTTCATCGCAAACAGGGGGGAACAGGGCTGGGTCTGCCCCTGATTCGTGCCTTAGCGGAGCTGCATCACGCCAAGCTAAAAATCAAAAGCGATCCCGATACAGGCACAGAGTTTCGGATTATCTTTCCGGCGGATCGCAACATTGTTGCCGCACAATAGCCCTGAGCACGGTGCCAGCAGATGGCTTGCACCACGGCTTTATGCGGGGCTTTTTGTGCTAAGCCTACTGGCGTTTCCCCCTTTCGCCATCGCGGATGAGGTTCCTGCATCCGCTAATACAGCGGGCAGAAAGGTATCGCTTAACGTGCCGATAACCAAAGGTTGTCGCGAGGTGGGGGTTATCACCAATGATGCAGAGGCCTCCTATCAACCCGGCATTGATGCCGATGGTCAGCCGGTAGTGCCCGCCGACATCTCTGCAGAATCTGATGAAGCCGGCTATGGACAATATCAACAAGGCAGCCCGTCTGAGCATCAACCCAATCTTATCTTGCCGGATAAGGTGCGGGTGAATGTTAAAGCCCCTTTTCCTCAATCACAGCTGGTACCAGGCACCGACCCCGAAATTTCGGTTACCACCGTTGATGTCGATATTCGCCCCAAAAACCCCACGACGGTCATTTGCCCTGAGGGTATGGAGCCTATACGCCCCAACAAAAAGAACTATCAGCAATAGCTGGTTAGATTTTCTTCGCGAAGAGGAAGCCGAGAAAACTTAAGCAGCGGGGGGATCGAACCAGCCGATATGGCCATCGGTGCGGCGATAAACCGCATTCAGACGACCATGGGCGGAGTTGCGGAACAGCAGAACGGGCAAATCCTCAAGCTCCAGACGCATGGAGGCATCCGATACCGTCAATTCATTGGCGACAAAGCCATTTTCGGCAATGATGGTCGCATGTTGTTGATCCGTGTTGCTGTTGTCGGCAGCTGGCGGGGTGATGGCCAGGTTGGACAGAATGGCGGGCACAGCCTCATGCGGCGCCTTATTGGCATGGTGATCGCGCAGGCGGTCTTTGTAACGGCGCAACCGCTGATCCGCCTTATCCAGGGCGGACAGAAAGGCGCCCAGGACACGGTCATCATTAGCGCTGCTTTTGATAAACAGATGTTCGCCCAGGTGCAGGGTCACATCGCTGCGAAACAGGCGACCATCTTTGGTAATGGTGACATGCGATTCCAGCGGATGCGAAAAATATTTGCCGACAATGGTGTTCACCTCGGTCACGATTTTCTGCCGAAGTGTTTCACGAATTTGAACTTTTTTGCCGGTGACGATAACTTGCATTGCAAAACCCCTTTTATAGATGTTTTCAAAATCGATGGGAACGAAAGATTACCTTATCAGCTTTTTTCGAACTTAGCATGACAAAATTGCTTAGCTGTGTTAAAAAGATTGGATGACAAAAAAGGGGCGATTATAACGCCCAAAGCTTTTGGGATAGAAAACTGGTGGTGACAATTGTTTGCGGGCATCAACCCCTGCCCAGGGAATTGCATGGTGCCAGCGCCCTTATCGGAAATTTTGATGGCATGCATCGGGGTCATTGCGGCATTATCCGCACGGTGGTGGCCGAGGCCGTGGCGCATGGCCGCCCCAGCCTGCTGATAACCTTTGATCCCCACCCCTTTCAGGTGTTGCGGCCAACCGCCCCCCCCATGCGGCTGTTAAGCAACCAACAACGATCCAATTTTGCGGCGCAACTGGGGCTGGATGGGCTGGCAGAGCTGCCCTTTGACCAACAGATGCAAAACATGACGGCCGAATCCTTTGTAACGAATCTGCTGGTTGACAGCCTAAAAATTGCCTCCATCACCGTTGGCCAGGATTTTCGCTTTGGCTATCAGCGCGGCGGCGATGTAGCGCTGCTGGCAGCTTTGGCACAGGCGGGGCAATACACGCTAAACCCGCTGGAAAAACTGCAGGCCAGCGATACCCCCATCTCCTCCTCCCGCATTCGCACGCTGATTAGTGAGGGGTTGGTTGAGGCGGCGGCCGAACTGCTGGGGCGCCCATGGAGCCTGCAGGGCACGGTGGTGCATGGGTCGGGGCGCGGCGGCGATGTGTTGGGCTATCGCACCCTAAACCTACGCCTGGGCGACTATTTGCGCCCGCGTTATGGCGTCTATGCAGTCTGGGTCAGTCTGCCCGGCTATGAAGCGCCGCTGGCGGGGGTGGCCAACATCGGGGTGCGCCCAACCTTTACCAGCGCGGATGGCCAGGCCGAACCAATTGTTGAGGTGCATTTGTTCGACACCCTGGCCAATCTGTATGATCAGGCGGTTGAAGTGCATGTGATAGCCTTTTTGCGCGATGAGCAGCGTTTTGCCGATGCGGATGGCTTGCGCGAACAGATTCGCCATGATTGCATAGCGGCACAGGCCGCCCTTGGCCGCAACCCTATCCCCCCTGCCACCCTTGCCACCCTGGCGGCGTAACCCTAACACCCTTACTGCCAATCTCCCTATCGTCATGAGTTTGCCATGAGCCAAGACTACAAAAACAGCGTATTTCTGCCCAAAACCAGCTTTGCCCTGCACACCAAATTGCCAGAGATGGAGGCGCGGTTGTTGGCGCAGTGGGAGCAGGCAGGGCTGGCAGCTCAGTTGCGCGACGCCAACAAAGGTAAGGGTTCCTTCGTGCTGCATGACGGCCCCCCCTATGCCAATGGCCCGATCCATGTTGGCCATGCCCAAAACAAAATTCTGAAAGACATGACCAACCGCCTGCAACGGATGGCGGGCAAGCAGGTGGTGTATGTGCCAGGCTGGGACTGTCACGGCCTGCCGATTGAGTGGGAGGTAGAAAAGCAATACCGCGCCGCCAAGCAGTCCAAGGATGATGTGCCAGTGTTGGAATTTCGCGCCAAATGTCGGGAGTTCGCCGCCAAATGGGTGGGGTTGCAATCCGCGGAGTTTCAGCGGCTGGGAGTGGACGGGGTGTGGCAACAACCCTATCTGACCATGGATTTTTCGGCAGAAAGCGTGATAGCGCAGCAGCTGTTGGCCTTTAAGCAACGCGGGCTGGTCTATCGCGGTCGCCGATCGGTTATGTGGTCGGTGGTGGAGAAAACCGCCCTGGCGGAAGCTGAGGTGGAGTATCATGACCACAGCAGCACCGCCGTGACCGTGCGCTTTCCCCTGGTGTCAGTATCCGCGCCCGAACTGGCCGGTGCCTATGCCGTGATCTGGACAACCACGCCCTGGACGCTGCCCAGCAATCGCGCCATCGCCTATAACCCCGACATGACCTATCTGCTGGTGGAGCTGCAGACCGCCGACCCGAACGGGGCATGGGCGGCGGGCGATCGGCTGCTGGTGGCGGAGGCCTTGCAGGAGTCGTTGGCGGCGGCGTTAAGCCAGACGGCGGGTGTTCCCGTGACCATGAAGCTGCTGCACCACCTGCAGGGCAAGGATCTGAGTGGCAGCATCGCCTGTCACCCGCTGCATGCCAGCGGTTATGAGCAGCAGGTACCGTTGCTGCCCGCCGAGTTTGTGACGGCGGAGCAGGGGACGGGGTTGGTGCATATCGCGCCCGCCCATGGGCAGGATGACTTTATCCTGGGGCAGCAGTTTGGGCTGAATCTGGATCAATATGTTGGCGATGATGGAGTTTATGATGCCACCACCCCGCTGTTCGCTGGCTACCATGTGTTTAAGGTTGCGCCCGTGGTGCTGGAGGCGTTGCAGGCGGCGGGCGCCCTGTTGCATCAACAGGAATATGTGCACAGCTATCCCCATTCCTGGCGGTCGCGCGCGCCGTTGATCTTTCGCACCGTGCCGCAATGGTTTATCGCGATGGATCAAAAGAATAACGACGACAAAACCCTGCGCGATACGGCCAAGGCAGCGATTGAGGCGACGGATTGGTACCCTGCAGTCAGCAAGAATCGTATCAGCAGCATGGTGGCGGGGCGCCCCGATTGGTGCATCAGCCGCCAGCGCACCTGGGGCGTGCCCATCCCCTATTTCGTCCGCAAAAGTGATCAGCAGTTGTTGGAGGATACCGCCGTCGATGCCCGCATCGTTGCGCTGTTTGCCGAACATGGCGCGGATGCCTGGTACAGCCTGCCCGCCAGTGCCTTTCTGGGCGACGGTTACAACGCCGATGCGTATGAACAGGTGATGGACATTGTTGATGTGTGGTTCGAAAGCGGCGTCACCCACGCCTTTGTGCTGGCTGAAGCGGGCAAGAACAAATGGCCAGAATTGAGCTGGCCAGCCGATCTGTATTTGGAGGGGTCGGATCAGCATCGCGGTTGGTTCCAATCCTCCCTATTGGCCAGTTGCGGTCTGCATGGCCGCGCCCCCTATCAGGCGGTGATGACCCACGGTTTCGTGATGGATGGGGAGGGGCGCAAGATGTCCAAATCCCTGGGCAATGTCATCGCCCCGCAGGAGGTGGTACGCCAACATGGCGCCGATGTGCTGCGGCTGTGGGTGGCGGCCAGCAACACGGCGGAGGATACGCGGATTAGCCCGCAAATCCTGCAATCCACCAGCGATATGTACCGCCGTTTCCGCAACACCCTGCGCTACCTGCTGGGCGCGTTGGAGGGGTGGGTGCCGCCTGCACAGGAAATTCCCTATGACCAGCTGCCCGCCTTAGAACGGGTGGTGTTGGAGCAATTGAGGCACTTTGCGAATTCACCAACCGTTGATTTTGATTGGCCAAGTTTTATTCATGACCTGCATCATTTCTGTGCGATGGAGCTGTCGGCGACCTATTTCGACATCCGTAAGGACGTCTTGTATTGCGATGGGTTGGATAGTCCTACCCGCCAAGCCACCCTGCAAACCTTTGCCAAGATTTTTGACTGTCTGGTTCGCTGGCTTGCCCCCGTGTTGGTCTTCACGGCGGAGGAGGCCTGGGGCACCCGCTATCCCCAGGGTCACAAGGGCGTCAACAGCGTTCATCTGACGGGGTGGGCGGAAATAAAAGACCACGTAGTTGCGTCAGCTATTCCTTTGCCGTCTTCCCCAAATAAAACCGCAACAACCGAAACCGATTTTCTTCGTGTGTGGCATAGAATACAGATGCTACGCCGTGTCGTGCTGGGCGGGTTGGAGCAGGCGCGGCAGCAGAAACTGATCGGATCAGGCCTGCAGGCGGCGGTGACGGTGTATCTGGATGAGGCTGCGTTGAAGGACGACCAGAACCCACTCATCCCGCAGAAACCCATCATCGAAATTGCCTTAGAGCTGTTCAACCTGGCTGAGGTGGCGATTGTGTCGGCGGCTGAGGTGGTATGGGGGGACGCACCGGCGGAGGCCTTTAGGCTGGCCGATGTGCCCCATGCGGCGGTGGTGGTCAACCTGGCCAAGGGCGACAAATGCGGCCGTTGCTGGAAAGTGCTGCCAGAGGTGGGCAGCCTGCCTGCCTATCCCGACCTGTGCGGCCGCTGCGCCGATGTGGTCGCCGCGCAACCGTCCCAACCCTCTGTTGCCGATGTGGCTTAGCGGGATTTTCTTATCCTCGCCTGCTGCGCAAAAATCGCAATGATTTTTTGGTAAAGCTGCGGTAAACTGTTTCAACGCGCCCTTAGCTCAGTGGATAGAGCAGCAGCCTTCTAAGCTGTTGGTCGGTGGTTCAAATCCACCAGGGCGCACCAGTTTTTCTGTTTAG
>CAISOG010000103.1 GCA_903887035.1 uncultured Holosporaceae bacterium
ATTTATCCAAAACAACCCATCCGACCCGCCGCCATGACCGCACCATTGCCATCAGCCTTGCCCCTGTTTTCAAACAATCCGCAGGATAGCGCCCTGCAAGATGACGCCCAACAAGATAGCGCGCCGCAGAATTTGTCTGAACAGCCGTCGGCGGCCGTGCCATCCCTGTCCGAACCATCGCCCGCTGCCGCCATCGCGCCATCCCCACCGCCCGCCGCCGCCAGCCTGACCCCGATGTTGGCGCAGTATTGGCAGTTAAAGCAGCAGCATCCCGATTGCCTGTTGCTGTTCCGCCTGGGCGATTTTTACGAGCTGTTTTTTGATGACGCGGTGCAGGCCGCCCCCGTGCTGGGCGTCGTGTTGACCCGTCGGGGTAAGGGCGGTGACGGCAGTGATATTCCGATGTGCGGCATCCCATGGCACCAGTTGGAAGCCTATGCGGGCAAGCTGTTGCGGTGCGGTTGGTATGTTGCGATCTGTGAGCAGGTGGCCACCCCTGTTGCCACGCCTGTTGCTACTCCCTTGGCCACGCCATTAGATCCCGCCACCAAAACAGGCAAAATGGCAAAGCCCGGTAAGGCGCTGATGAACCGCCAAGTGGTGCGGATCATGACCCCCGGCACCCTGACGGAGGAGCCGTTGTTGAACCCGCGCGCCAGCAGCTGGCTGGCCAGCCTGGCGGAGGATCGTGGCCAATACGCCCTGGCCTGGGCGGAGCTTTCGACCGGCAGTTTCCACACCCAACCCGTGGCGGCACAGGATCTGGACGCGCTGCTGCACGAATTGCAACCCCGCGAATTGCTGTTGGCGGATGGCACACCCGCCAGCCTGATCGACCCCAGCCTGCTGGGCTGGCCGATTGCCTGCAAACGCCTACCCGCCGCCCGTTTCAATGCCACCAACGCCGCTAACCTGCTGTGCCAACACTACAACGTCGCCACCCTGGCGGGCTTTGCCGAGCTGACGGTGGCGGAGGTGACGGCGGCTGGGATATTGCTGGACTATCTCAAACTCACCCAGCTAGCGGCGCTGCCCCATCTGCGACCACCGCAACCGCGCACCAGCGATCGGCTGCTGGCCATTGATGCCGCCACCCGCCGCGGGCTGGAGCTGACCCAAACCACCGCGGGGGAGCGGGAGGGAAGCCTGATGGCGGTCATGGATGCCTGCCTGACCGCGACGGGCAGCCGCCTGCTGGCCAAGCGGTTGAACGCGCCACTGGCCGAGGGGGGGGAGATTGAGGCGCGGTTGGATGAGGTGGCCAGCCTGTTGCAGGATAGCAGCCTGCGTGGTGAGATTCGCCAAACCCTGAAGCAATGCCCCGACCTGTTGCGGCCGCTAAGCCGACTGTGCCTGGGGCGGGGGGGGCCACGCGATCTGGGCGCGCTGGCGGCGGCGCTAACCTGCGCCAACCACCTGCGTAGCCTGTTGCAAAGCACCATCCATGAGCATGGCTTGGTGGCGCTGTCCACCATGACCGAAAAGCTGGGCGACCATCACCAGCTGGCTGACCAGCTGCTGCGCGCGCTGGCCGATGAATTGCCCGTGCAGACCCGCGATGGCCAGTTTATTCGACCAGGCTATAGCGAATTGTTGGATGAGCAGCGGCGGCTTAGCCGTGACAGCGCGGGCATGTTAAGCGCGCTGGAAGCTCGCTTTCGCCAGCAAACGGGGGTGCAAGGCCTGCGAATTAAGGCGCATCAGCAGTTCGGCCATGTCATTGAGGTGGCGGCCAGCCAGGGTGACCGCCTGGTGCAGGCGGGCTTTGTCCATCGCCAAACCCTAAGCAATCTGGTGCGCTTTCACCACCCAGAGCTGCAGGATCTTAGCCAGCGGCTGTTGGCGGCGGAGGTGGTAGCACTGGCGACGGAGCAGCGGTTGTTTGACCAGCTGTTGCAAACGGTGCAGGGCGCGTTGGCGGATCTAACCCTGACCGCTGAAGCGCTGGCGGAGCTGGATGTGACGGCAGGCTTGGCGGAGGTGGCCTTGGTCAATCGCTGGTGTCGGCCAGAATTTGCCGCCCAATCGGTGTTGGAGGTGACGGCGGGGCAACATCCGGTGGTGGCGCATGCCATGCATTACCAGGGCGGCGCCAGCTTTGTCGCCAACGACTGTTTTTTAACCCCTGGCCAGCGGCTGTGGCTGATGACGGGCCCCAACATGGCGGGCAAAAGCACCTTTTTGCGTCAAAACGCCCTGATTGTGGTGATGGCACAGATGGGCAGCTTTGTGCCGGCCGCCCGTTGCCGCCTTGGCCTGGTTGATCGGCTGTTTGCCCGCATCGGTGCCAGCGACGATCTGGCTAAGGGGCGATCGACCTTTATGGTGGAAATGGTCGAAACCGCCCGCATCCTGCATCAGGCGTCGGAGAAATCCCTGCTAATCATGGATGAAATCGGGCGCGGCACGGCTACCCACGATGGCCTGGCGCTGGCGCAGGCGGTGGTGGAGCATTTGCACCATCACAACCGCTGCCTCGGCCTGTTCGCCACCCATTACCATGAGCTTACCGCCCTGGCGGGCAGCCTGCCCGATCTGGCCTGCTATCACCTGGCGGTTAAGGAATGGCAAGACAGCGTGGTTTTTTTGCACCAGGTGGCGGCGGGGGCGGCGCACCGTTCCTATGGCCTGCATGTGGCGCAGCTGGCGGGATTGCCCGCCACAGCCCTTAGCCGCGCTGGTCAATTGCTGGCCGCGTTAGAGGCCGCCCCAGGCCAATACCCCGCACAAGCGTCCGAGCAAGCGGCGCCCGAACAAGCGGCGCCGCACCCCATCACGCCGAATCAGACAGCCCATGACCAGGCCATCACAGGGGATGCTGCCCCTGCTTCTGACGCCCCCACCGCCGACTTGGCTATCCACCGTGCGGCGGACTTGGCATCGTTGGATGAGGCGCCCATGCCACCAGCCGACCCCCTGCCGCCCCCGCTGCTAACCCTGTTGACGCAGCTGCAGCCCGATGACCTATCCCCCAAACAGGCCTTGGAATTTTGCTATGACCTGCATCAGCTGGTAAAAAGGCACAACCAGCTTTTGTCATCCGCCGCGCCCTATCCAAAGTAAAAGCGGGGGATCCATAGGGCGGAACGGCTATAGTTGGGTGACAATGGTCTGGATCTCCGCCTGCGCGGAGATGACATGGTGAGGCGGCAATGACGACACCTAACCCCCCACCGCTGGGCTTCGCCCACCGACTCCCCCGCCCATCAATAATAAAAAAGGTGGAGTGTTGTTCATGGCCGCCCCGCACCCCCTTTTTGTAGGTGCGCCCAACAGTTCCCCCTCCCCCTGCGGGAGGAGAGTGTTTACTTTATAATGTAATCTGGGTAAGATGGTTGATAGTTAAGGCTATCAACCAAAGGAGGATAGGATGGAATGTCATCATTGTAGCAGTG
>CAISOG010000104.1 GCA_903887035.1 uncultured Holosporaceae bacterium
GATTGCCTTAGCCGAGCCATCATCTCTCTTTCTTCGTAGCTTAATTGTTGATACTGTCTCATCTGCAACGCCTTTCTGTGCTCGTTTTTCCAACTCGCACTCTAAGGTGTTGCACTTCATTTTAGAACCTAGGGTTAACAGCGCCGCATGAATATAGCCAGCCTGCTCATGAGAAACATCCGTTCTGGTTTTTAGCTCTTGAAGGTGCTCACTGGGGGTACGTTCAGCATTTCTTCCATAACCACGAATAACCTGCACAAGACCACCAATTGTCATCCTTGATAGATTTTCGGCATAACCAATGCAATACGTTGTTGTCATATTCACCTCTTTTTTCTGTTAATTGCATATTAACTTTTATATTTGTGGCTTTTGGGTGCTTGTCAACAACAAAAAGAGACTGATAAACCATTTATCACCCATGCGCCTGCCAGCGGGCGGGGGGGATTAGCGGGGGGATGGCGGCCAGGGCTTGCGGGGTTAGCGGGTCAAGCCAGGGCAGCTCCGCCAAAATGGGCACCCCGCCATACAGCTTTAGCGCCTGGCGGTTTTCGGCGGGTTGATAGGATCCCACCACGATTAAGCCCAAAATGCCCAGGCCGCGGGCGCGCAACGCCTGAAGGCTTAGCAACGTGTGGTTCAGGGTGCCCAACGTGCCACGGGTGACCAACACCACCGGCACAGCCAGCTGGGCAATCAAATCGATGATATAGGCATCGCGGTTGAGTGGCACCAACAATCCCCCCGCCCCCTCAATCACCAGGCTGCCGCCCCGCCTATCCTCTGGATCGGGATGGGAAGGCATCTGCAACGCCTCCAGCGCTATCACCGCGCCCTGGCGGCGGGCGGCCTCATGCGGGGAGACGGGATCGTCATACAGATAGCGCGGCGGCAACAGGCGGTGGCCAGCCTGCGCCGGTGATATCCCCGCCAGCTGTTGCACGGTGGCGGTATCGCTGTCGCTGATGGCGCCGGTTTGAATCGGTTTCCAGTAGCGCGCCGCCAACAGCTGCACCAGCCAGGCCGCCGCCACCGTCTTACCAACATTGGTATCGGTGCCGGTAACAAACAGCGCGGGCGGCGGGGCGGATGACAAAGTGGTCATGACTTGGGCGGCCATCCCTGCTTTAACGTGCCTCAGGGGGAATGGTTTTTCGGCTATATTCATGCAGCGGATAGCCCAACTGGGCACGGCGAACGACAATATAAATAGCAAAGCCCCAATCGGTTAGCATCAAAAAGAATGGATACAAAAGGGTTTCCCAGGTGGGGTTTGGGACGGCAAACAACATCAAAAAATACCGCATACCCGCAAAGCCGTAGGAGATTGGTGGCTCAGTCTGCGGTTTATGATAGGATTTTCTAATGGTTGGCCAATAAGTCAACACATCAATAATCATAACAACCAAAATGGCTATTAAAGGATTTTGGGCAGCTTTCCAAAGAGGAATCGCAAGAATACAAGCAATTAGTGCAAACCAGTCGCTTTTCTTATAATCCTTCTCCCCAATAAAAAAGGCGAGAATAGCGATCAGGGTGCATGTAACGGAAACAAAGGCCAATGCCCATGCTGATGGCCCTGCGTTCATCTCAAATTGCGCAAAAGTGCCCACGCCTGTGACCATGCCCCACAAAAGCCAGCTAAAGGCATGTGGCTTGGTTTTGCCCTGGTAAATTGTATAAAAATACGTCCCATAACGACATAAGGCCAATGTTACCGCCGCCGCAGCAAAAAAAACATATTGATCCATCGGAAGCTATTCATAATTAGGGTTAGCGCATCCGCGTTTACGCCGCGGCCTGTAGGGCTTTGTGGGTGGGTAGGTGCAGGGTAAAGGTGCTGCCCTGCCCCAACACGCTATCAATCTTCAGGTTGCCGCCATGGCGTTGCAGAATATGCTTGACGATGGCCAGCCCCAGGCCGCTGCCGCCGATGGATCGCGCCCGCGCTTTATCAACCCGATAAAACCGCTCGCTTAAGCGGGGCAAGGCCTCCGGCGGGATACCATCGCCCTGATCCTGAATCTTAATTTCCCAACTGGGGTCATCGCCATTGGCCGCCACCTGTTGCGCGGATAGCAGGATGGGGGTACCGCTGCGCCCATATTTCAGGGCGTTATCCAACAGGTTGCGAATCACCTGCGCCAGCTGGTCATCATCGCCCACTAGGGGCAGATGATCGGGCAGGGTCAGCTGTATCGGCATTTGGCGATGCTTGCTTTGCATTTCCAGGCCGCGCACCACCTCCTGCACCACGGGAACCAGATCGATTTCCTCATCGGGCGCTTCCTTAGACTGCTCCACCTGGCTAAGGCTTAGCAGGCTGTTGACCATGCGCGACATCCGACTGGCCTCCTCATGAATAATCGTCAAAAAGCGTTCGCGGGCATCGGCGTCATCGCGGGCAGGCCCCAACAGGGTTTCGACAAAGCCCAGCACGCTGGCCAGCGGGGTGCGCAATTCATGGCTGGCGTTGGCCACAAAATCCACCCGCGCCTGTTCCTGCATCCGCAATTCGGTAATATCCTCAGCGAATACCAACAAATTGTCCTGGTTGGGCAGGCGGCGTAGGCTGATGCGATAGATCCAATCCTGCTCCCCCTCCGACAACACCGCCTCCAACTGGCGCGGCAGGCCATCCTTCAGGGTCATTTCGGCGTTGGTCAGCAATTCGGGGGCGCGAATCGCCTGCCCCAACAACAGGCCAACCACCTTGTCGCCAAAGGCCTCGACCGCGGCCGGATTGACAAAAACCACCCGTTGCACCCCGTTGGTCAGTAAGACGGGTTGGCTGATATGGTTTAACAGCTGTTGCCAATGGGCGGCCTGCTCCTGCGCCAAGCCAAGCTCCCGCTGCTGCGCCTTACGCATATCGGCCACCGCCACCTCAGCCTGCTCACTCAACCGCAACCAGCCAGGGTTTAACAGCTGGCCACCGGCAATCTCCTTAATCAACGTTTGCCGTTCGCGCATCCATAAGGACAACACCAGGGTGGATACGACCGCGGCCAGGACTGCGGATGGCCGCTGCATAGGCAGGGCGGCTGCCAACAGCCACAGCGGCAGGTTCAGCAAAAGCCAGCTGATGATATAGGGACGAAAAGATCGAAAGGAACGCATGATTTATCCAAACGGGGTTGGGGGGGATTGGTCAAGGATTTCTGGCAAGCCGCGCTGGTACAGATTAATCGCCGCCGCCACCACCTGCGGCACGGTTAAGCCCGTCATCAACGATTGCTGCGCCAGGGTGGGATCGGCCGCCAGCTGTTGCCGCAAGGCCTCACAGCTTTCAAGGGTGCGGACAAAGGCGGTGCAGCGGCCATAGGGCGCCATCAGGTGATCGCTGGTGGGGCCAAACAGCCCCAAGGTTGGGATGCCGGCGGCGGCGGCCATATGCATCAGGCCAGAATCATTGCCGATAAACAGCTGGCATTGTTGCAGGCAGGCGTAAACGGTCAACAAATCGCCGCTGTGCCACAGGGGCAAAATTGGCAACGGCTGACCATGCTGCGCCGCATCCTGCTCCACCAGCTGATGCAGGCGGCTGAGATAGCCATCCTCACTCGGTGCCCCAAAAATGGCGATGGTGGCACCCTGCAGGGCTGGCAGCTGTTGGGTCAGCTGGCGGGCGGCGGCGACAAACTGTTCCAACGGCCATTGCTTGGGCGGCCAATTGGCGCTGGGCGCTAAGGCCAGGATGGGGCGATTCGATGCCAACGGCTTGGCCAACAGCTGGGCGGCGGCCTGGTGATGATGGGGGGCAGGCCATAGCTGTGGCAGGGGCAGGGTCGGGAGGGGGTGTTGAAGGGGTTGGTGAAGGGGCAGCTGGCCACCATCACCGTCGATCAGTTGCGCCAAATGCTGCGCCATCGGCTGTTGCGGGCGGTTGCGGGGCAGAATCCGGGCGCGGCGGCGGCGCACGACAAAGGGGATAATCGACTGGCGCAAATCCACCACCAGATCCCAATGGGTGCCCACCACCTGCCGCCACAGCCGAAACCAGTGCAGGTTGGCGCGCCGTTTGGTAATCGGGATCAGACGCTCCAACTGCGGCAATTCGGCAAACATCGGGGCGGACAGATGACCCGCCGCCACCGTCACCCGATAATCTGGGTGGGTTTCAAGGAAATGGCGCAGCAATCCGGTTGACAGCACGCAATCGCCAATACGGGTGTGGGTGATAAAAAGAAGCCTGGCCATGGGCGGCAGTTTGCCATGTTGCGCCGATGATAACAACCACCAGGGCGGGCTTTGGAAGTTCGGCTTTAGGAAGGTTTATCCAGTGGAGTGGCGTCGGAGGCTAGCCTCGTCAGGTGGC
>CAISOG010000105.1 GCA_903887035.1 uncultured Holosporaceae bacterium
GATGATTTCATGGGTTGAAAAAGGATTATCTATTGTTGATAACGATGAATCCAATGAGTATTTAACGTCTGCTGCTATTTCACTGTTAAACAGCCAATTTAGAATTGTAAAAATTATTGGGAACATGGGCAAAAAAGTTGAAATAAATGGATTGGGCGGCATCTCTTTAGTTCATAACAATAGAATAGACGTTTCAGAAAAACTTTTGAAGCGCTGTATAGATTTAATGAATCATCGGGATTCGGGGATCAGTAGCGCGGCTACCGCTTTGCTCAATAAACAATGGAATGAGCTGTCAGATCAACAGCAAGAAGCTGTTATCAATCAAAGCATAGATCTTGTTGATGCTAAGCCTGTATCAAGCTGCACAGCGATTAATCTGATTAACAATCATCTTCTTAAAAGTGATTCTAGGCGTGAAACGATAGCCAATAAATGCATAAATATTTTGTTAAAATCCGATAATTCTTTGCAATGTCTAGCTACCGCACAGCAACGTCTAGCTACCGCACAGCAACGTCTAGCTGCCGCACAGTACGCAAAAAATTACATCGAAGGTTCATCTGCACCCGCTGAAAGAAAGGCAAATGCTTTGCATTACTGTCAGGGTTTATCAAGAAATTCTGGTGTAGATAATCCTGATGAGGTAGCGATTTTTACTGAAGCACTACAGACCCTGCAGGCGCAGGTGGGTGGTAGTTATAGCCAAATGCGAATTGCGACCCAACCTATTGTAACCAATGGAAATGAGCGCGCCAGTCCTTCACCACCACCCGCAACAAATTCAGCAGCTCTCGCAAGGGCTGCAAGACCTACACGCTAATCACCGCCACCGCCACTAAGCCTTAGGATCGGTGGGTGCAGCAGGGGCGGCTGCGGCCTGATAGCTTGACGCTAGGGGGGCGCTGGGGGGATGGTGATGGCCGTGCTGGGGATCATCAGAATGAGACAACCAGAATCGGAATCCCAGAATTGCATAACCTGGATGGGATGACTTTTGCGTGCAGCCGGTTATAGTGGGTAAGATTGTCCATTAACCCAACAAAATCTTGCCCCATGTCTAGCCTAGCCAACAACGCCTCCCTTACCGATACCCTCACCGCCGCCAACCCCGCCTCCAACCCCATCTCCAACCCCGTGGCCACCCCCGCCATTCGCCACGATTGGAGCGAGGCCGAGGTGCAGGAGCTGTTGCAGGCGCCGCTGTTCCCCCTGATTGATCGGGCGCGCGCCGTGCATTTGGCCTATCACCCCGGGGGGCAGGTGCAGTTGGCCAGCCTGCTTAGCATCAAAACCGGCGGATGCCCCGAAAATTGCGGCTATTGCCCGCAATCGGCGCATTACCAAAAATCGGTACAGGCCGCCAACCCCGATTTGCAGAAAGAGCCCCTGTGGCAGGTTGATGAGGTGTTGCAACGCGCCCAACAGGCCAAGGATGCGGGCGCCAGCCGTTTTTGCATGGGGGCAGCCTGGCGCCAGGTGCGCGATGGGGAGGAGTTTGATCGCGTGCTGGCCATGGTGCGCGGCGTGCGCGACCTGGGGATGGAGGCCTGCGTGACCCTGGGCATGCTGAATCAGGATCAGGCCAATCGGCTGGCGCAGGCTGGCCTGACCGCCTATAACCACAATCTGGATACCAGCGCGGCGTTTTACGACAAAATTATCACGACCCGCCGCTATGAAGACCGCCTGCAAACCCTGGAACATGTGCGCCAGGCGGGCATCACCGTCTGCTGCGGTGGCATTGTCGGCCTGGGTGAAGGGGTGCAGGATCGGGCGGCGATGTTGCAAACCCTGGCCAACCTGACCCCCCATCCCGAAAGCGTGCCCATCAACGCCCTGGTGGCGGTGGCGGGAACGCCATTGGCCGATCAGCCGCCGGTGGAGCCGTTGGAATTCGTGCGGATGGTCGCGGTTGCCCGCATTCTGATGCCCGCCACCATGGTTCGCCTGTCGGCGGGGCGCCAAGAATTGGGTGAGATGGCGCAACTGTTGGCGCTGTACGCGGGGGCAAACAGCATTTTTTATGGCGATAAGCTGCTGACCACCGGCAATCCCGATGTGGCCGATGACCAGGCCCTGTTGGCGGCGGCAGGCCTAACCCCATCGCTGGCCTCGTCCACCCCCGCCAGCTGCGCTAGCGCCGCTTAGGGGGGGCGTTGGGGATCAAAAATCTTAGAGAGCTTTTTATGCCTCTTGCTGATAAAGTGGTGATTTATGATAGCGCTAATGCTATTATAGGCGGAGTGTTGCCAAAAATTGCTGAAAAGATAGGGGATAGCTTGGTTGTTTTGAACCCTGATCTGTGGCAACAACTGAACAGCTCTATTAAGGAATAACGCCATGACCGAACTATCCACCGATCCGGTTATCAGAAAAATTGATCTTGGTTTGCAATCGGTGGCTATGGTCGTGATTGAAAAAGCCCGTCAGACTAACACCAAACTGGTCATTTGGCGCGATGGCAAAGTGATTGAGATTGATCCGGTTGAGCTGATCGATACGTCAGATCCCAGGCCTTAACAAGCTGGTAGCCAGGCCGCTTAGGTGGGGGGGCGTTGAGGCATTGGATGGTTCCCCCATCTAACCACAAGGCTGATTAATAGGGTGCTAAGTGGTAGCGAACGGCGCCCTTTATCTAGTCCATGCATAAAGTTCCAGGTTTGTCGCTTAATATTGTTGCATTGTTATAACAATGCTGGTAGTTTGGAGAAATGACAACCTATTTGACCCAACAGATGGCATGGCGGGGTGCTGGATACAGCCACCCTATATCCGTGCCTATCCTTGTGCTGCGACGACGATAATCGCTGCCTCGGCTGGCTTTGATGCGCCGGCCAACCCTTCGTCGTTCCATCTGTTTTGCATTGATATTATTATGACTTCGTTACTTCTTGAACGGCCGCCGACAGCCGTTGTGGCGGGTACTGCTTCACCGTCAGCCGTCGCCGTCGCCACGGAACAGTTGAGCTATCCCCTGATTACGCCTGCCGATACCGCCGCGGTGGTGGCAATGCATTATGGGGCGATGGAAAAAGCCTACACGAAGCTCTGCCCCGAATTTGCCGCCCATATTACCCCCACCAGCATTGGGGCGTTGTGGAAAGGCCATTGGCAGCAGGGGGAAAATGCCTGGGGCGTGATGGCGGTTGAAACAGCCTTAGATGGCGGGGAAAAGCTGTTGGGCATCGTGCGGGGGCAGCGGGATTGTACCCTGAATTTGCAGCCTGCCTATAACGAACCCGCGGCATTGCTGGCGCAAGTGTATGTGGCAGAGGCTGCCCGCGGGCGCGGGGTGGGATCCAGGCTGGTTAACATCATGCTGGATATTTTGGCCAGCACTGGTCAAGGCCAGGCAATCTCCGCCGTGCATCCCAACAACCATGTGGGGCAAGGGCTGCAAACCAAGGCGGGTGGCCGCATACTGCCAGATTCCTATGAAGTTCACTATGCCAATTTTGGCGTCAGCAAAGAAGTCAGGTTGATTCAGCATAATCTTACGACCCGCCAACCGAACCCCGAGTTATTGGCAATGCTGCGGGATGGTATGATGCGCTGAATTGGGGGGCAGGCGGGGGGCAGGAATGGCCATGGGTTGAAGGATTTGGGTTAGCTGGCGTTTGTGCCTCTTTTACGATACGATGATGTGATGAATCGATGGGCAACCCTGCTGAAAAAACGATGGTGGATCATCCTGATGGCGGAGCTGGCGATTATGTATTTGCTGGCGGTTGGGATGTTGTACGGTTTTCAACGCCGCTTGATCTATCAAACCGATGTCCGTGTGCCCGACCTGGCGGCTACCCAGATCCAGGGGTTGCAGGCGGTGAAGATTCCGACGTCGGATGCTCTGAACCTGTTGGCCTGGTATCACCCCGCGGCTACGGGCAAGCCCGTGGTGCTGATGTTTCATGGTAATGCAGGCAATTTGCAGTATCGAACCTTTAAAATTCAGTCGCTAATAAAGGCTGGCTATGGCGTTTTGTTGCCAGCCTGGCGGGGCTATAGCGGCAACGCGGGTGCCCCCAGCCAACAGGGGTTGTTTGCCGATGCGGACGCGGCGATGGCATGGCTGGCTGGGCAGGGTGTTGCGCCTGGTCAAACCGTGCTGTATGGCGAATCGTTGGGCACCGCCATGGCGGTTCGGGGCGCCGCCAACAGCCCGCAGGTTAAGGCGTTGATTCTGGAAGCCCCTTTTACCAGCATGGTTGCCCTGACCTCCCGCCATATGCCGTTTTTGCCTGTAGCGCTGGCAAAACTATTGATCAAAGACCCCTATGATTCGCTCAGCCGGATTGGGCAGGTG
Organism: uncultured Holosporaceae bacterium; assembly: GCA_903887035.1. Lineage (GTDB taxonomy): Bacteria > Pseudomonadota > Alphaproteobacteria > CAISOG01 > CAISOG01 > CAISOG01. The sequence goes on from CAISOG010000105.1 coordinate 4,307, forward strand.
CGTGCGCCTTTGCTGCTGCTGCATGGTGACCAAGACCAAGTCGTGCCGGTCGCCCTGGGTCGTCAATTGTTTGCGGCGGCTAACGATCCCAAATACTTGAAGGATTACCCGAAGGCGGGGCACAATGACCTCTATGACTTTGGCGCGGGGTATGATATTTTGGCCTTTCTGTCCAATCCCGTCATTGAGGCAACCAATGATCAGCCATCTTTCCCCCAACGCCAACCCTAACAACCCGCGCAATCCCGCTAAGCCCCCCCACAAGACCGCTGGCCATCGGCTGTTCAGACGGTTGTTGCAGGTGGTGGCCGGGCTGGTCGCGGTAATCGCCGTGGTCGTGGGGGTGGGCGCCGTGGTGATTAGCCAGATGGATTGGAACCAATACAAACCCCAACTGACCGCCCTGGCCTCAGAAAAACTGGGGCGCCCGCTGACCATTGAGGGGGATTTACGCCTGCGTTTCTGGCCAATTCTGGGGATCAGTGTTGATAAAATCGGCCTGGCCAATGCCAAGGGCGGGGTTGCCCCCCAATTGCTAACCATTGAACGGGTGACGGCTGAGGCCGATTTGGCGATGCTGCTACGCCGTCAAATCAATGTGACCAGCCTGCGCATTGATCAGCCGAAAATCTATCTGGAACAATTGCCAAATGGCCAGGGCAATTGGAACCTGCCCCTATTTGCCGCCACTAAGCCTGCCGACAAGGCTGCTACCAAGACGGAGGGGATCGCCCCAAAAGAGGGTGTTGAGGCTAAGGGCGCTGAGCAGGTGGGGAAAGAGGCACCCGCCAGCTTAGAAAATTCGCAATTCGATATCAGCAAGGTGGTGGTTCACGACGCCGCCATCACTTATCAGGCGGCGGGTCAAAAAATGGCGGTTGACGGCATGGATGTTGAGGTGCAAAGCCACAGCATGGTGGGGCTGGCTGAGGGGGATGATCGCGGCACCACCGTTGCCCTGACCGCCGCCGCGCTAAATGTGCAGCTTGATGGCGTGAGTGCCGAACCGATCCAACTAACCAGGCTTAAGGCGCAGGCGGATCTTAGCGATGGGCGGGTGCTGCTTAACCCGCTGCAGGCCGACTTTCTGGGCGGGCAGCTGACGGGCAAGGCGGATGTCAGCCTGGGCGGCCCCAACCCCAGCGATATGGTGTTGCAGTTGCAGGGGGTAACGGTTGATAAGCTGGCTCAGCTGTTTAAGAAACCAGCGCAACCGGCGGCTGCCGTGTCGGGTGGAGAGATCCAGGCAACCTTGCAACTCTCGATCCCCTCCTATGGCCTGCAGGATGCCGATTGGACGAATCGGATGGCGGCGATGCTTAAGCTGAATATTGACCAACTACAGCTGCCCAATAAGGCGCAGAAATTGCCGCTGACGAATGTTAAGGCGGATCTGGAATACCGCAATCAGATCCTTAAGGCCAAACAGTTGGTGGTCGAAGCCCTGGGCGGCACCATTGATCTAAGCGGCAGCAGCCATCGCCTCCAAACCAACGCTAATGACAGCGTGATAAAGCTAAAGATCGACGACCTGCTGCTGGATCAGATAAAATCGGCTTTTGCGCCCGATATGCCCCTGGCCGGCGGTAAAGTCAGCCTGACCATGGATGGTAAGGCGCGTGGGCAGAGTGTTGAGGCGGTGGAAACCAGTTTGACCGCTAAGGCAGGCGTTGATATCCGCGATACCAGCTATCAGGGTTATGATGGCGCCAAATTGATTGCCAGCCTGAACAGCATCAAATCGCCCGCTGACGTTCTGCCGCTGCTGAGTGGTAATGGGCTGAAAGGCGGGCAGACCAAGATCGCCAAAGTGTCTGGCGATTTTGATATTGCCAATGGGGTGGCGCGCACCGCCAACAGCTTCGCCGACGCCCCCGATGTGGGGCAGGCTAAGGTAGCGGGGCGGATAGCCTTTATTGCGGAAACCATGGACATGACCGCCACGGTGACCCTGGCTAAGCCGATTGACCTGCCCAGTTTTGAGGTGATGGCGCGCGGCCCCCTGGCCAGCCCAGCTCTGTCTTTTAAGGCGGATCGCGTTCTGGCTTTTTATGCGCAGAAATTGGGCGGGGAAGCGTTAAAGGCTTTGAGCAAGAATCCGCAAGGTACCCTGAAAGACCTGGGCACCAAATTGATGGATGGATCCTCAGAAAAAACCGACGCGCTTAAGAAATTGTTTCATTAAGCTGGCAATGGCATGGCTATGGATGTAAGGCGGGGGGTATCGCCTCTATCGCCCTCGTTTCAAAAGCCCGTCC
>CAISOG010000106.1 GCA_903887035.1 uncultured Holosporaceae bacterium
CTGCCAAGCCTTACCAATCATAAGTACTATCTATTCATCGCCCCCGTTAGCGATGAAGCCCTCGACAGCGCCACCCATGCCCCCCTGACCGACGATATTGTAGCGCAACGGGTGGTCAACCTGGCCGATTGTCTGGACATGGCGCAAAAAGGGCTTATCCACGATGTCGCCGTCCACCTGGCCTGCCTAAAGCTGCAAGCCTGGCTTAACGCGCCCTAACAGCCTCTTTAACAGGGGTAGGTGGCCAACAGCTTAAGGTGCCAGCCAGCTGGATTGCCAGGCGGTTCCATGCCATTTCAACCGCGCCCGCCGTTGCCCCGAAGCCTCAAGCAACAACCAATCCATCTCAACAATTTCGGCAATCACGGTACAAAAATTTGGCCAGCCCGCCAGGCTTTCGGCCTCATTGGGGTTGCGCCGTTCCCATCCGTCGGGCAGGCCGCTAACCGGCCGATCACTGGGGCTGCCCGAAGCGATGTTCGCCAGATAGCAACGACGGGAAAACAGGCGGGTGGCATCCCAAGCCGCCTGCGCCACCTCATCCTGATAATGCACCCGGGCACGGCTGTGCACCCGCAGTTGCATCCGCGAATCGGGATCATAAAAGACAAAGACGCTATCGGGATTGGCGGCCAGCTCAGCAACCTTAGAGGCACGATAGTCGGTATGAAAATGCAGCTGTCGTGCCGTCCGATCAACGCCGCGCAACACCACCACCCTGGCCTGGGGCAGGCCAGCGTAATCACCAACGCCAAGAGTCACAAAAGTCGGGGTATGAAATTGGTTGCGGCGATCGACAACACCAAGTTTAAGCATGCTCCACACCAACGTTTCAACCTCAGCAAGGCTTTGGGGGGTTGCGTCAATGGGGGCAAGCGACGGAGCAAGAGGGTCAGTTTGTGGCATCGGGGACGGCAAAATGGGATTCGTAACTGGGCGGGTGGTTTATAGTCGTTTCAATTTAGAAAGATACGGCATGCGAAAATGTCACAACATCGAGAAACGGCGCGGCTGGGCGCGCCATAGCGCAGTGACGGCGGGAGTGTACTATGGGTACATGAGCACCGTATCGCAGAGATAGTGGCATTTGCAGCACCGTATATTTTTAAAGTGGAATGACTATATACAACTTTACATGGTATTTAATCACCTGTACAGAGCCACCTGCAATCGATTACGGTGGCAACCATGCCCGAACTGCCCGAAGTTGAAACCACCCGCCAGGATTTGCACCAACTGATCTTGGGGCAAGGGATTGTCGCCGTCGATTGTTCGGGTAAGGCGATGCGCCTGCCCTGGCCAGCCGATATGGCGGCGCGTTTGGTGGGGCGCCGTCTGGTGAATACAGGCCGCCGCGCCAAATACCTGTTGCTGTACACCGATGATGATCAGGTGCTGGCCATCCATCTGGGCATGTCGGGGCGGATGGTGCTTAGCCAGCTGGCAGAGGAGGAGGTAGCACCGCACAGCCACCTTCGCCTCACCCTGGCCAACGGTATGGTGGTCAGCCTGCAAGATCCCCGTCGTTTTGGCTCGGTCAGCCTGATGCCAGTGGCGGAACTGGCCAGCTGGCCGCCCTTAAGCAAGCTGGGGGTGGAGCCCTTTTCCGCCGATTTCACCGCCGACTACCTGGCGCAGCGGTTGGCGGGACGCGTCACCGCCATCAAAATCGCCCTATTGGATCAGCAATTGGTGGCGGGCATCGGCAACATCTATGCCAGTGAAGCCCTCCACCTGGCCTGCATCGCGCCGCAATTGGCGGCTGGCCAGCTTACCCTGCCCCAACTACGCGCCCTGGTACCCGCGATTCAGCAGGTGTTGACGGCGGCGATTGCCAGCGGGGGCAGCAGCCTGCGCGACCATATCCGCCCCCTGGGGCAGCTGGGCGGCTTTCAGAACCATTTTCGGGTGTACGATCGCATGAATCAGCCCTGCCCTAACCACGCCGCCGCGCAAAACTGTTCCAGCCTGATCAAAAAACTGGTACAAACAGGGCGCGCAACCTTCTATTGCCCAAGCTGTCAGGCTTTGCCCTAACAGTGCCCCCCTTCCCTGCTTCCAAAGGATTCCTCCCATGGCTTACGAAACGATTCTGACCGAAATTAAGGGTGCCGTCGGCATCATCACCCTGAACCGTCCGCAGGCGCTGAACGCCCTGTCTAACCAGCTGCAAACCGAGCTGAACAGCGCGTTATCCGCCTATGAGGATGACGATGCCGTGCGCGTCATCGTGCTGACCGGCAGTGAAAAGGCCTTTGCCGCTGGCGCGGATATTAAGGAAATGGCCGACAAGACCTTTGTTGAATGCTATCAGCAGAATTTTATCACCAGCACCTGGGAACGGCTGACCCAATGCCGCAAGCCTACCATTGCGGCGGTCAGCGGTTTTGCCCTGGGCGGCGGCGCCGAAATGGCGATGATGTGCGATCTGATTATCGCGGCCGACAACGCCAAATTTGGCCAGCCGGAGGTGACGATTGGCACCATCCCTGGCGCGGGCGCAACCCAACGGCTGACCCGCGCGGTTGGCAAGGCTAAGGCGATGGATATGATTTTGACGGGTCGGATGATTGACGCGGTTGAGGCCGAACGAATCGGGCTGGTCAGCCGCATCGTGCCCCTGGCCGACCTGATGACCGAAACGCTGAAGGCGGCCGATAAGATCGCTAGCCTGTCCGCCCCCGTCATCCGCATGGCTAAGGAATCGGTCAACCACGCCTTTAACAGCCACCTGACGGATGGCATCAGCTTTGAGCGCAAGCTGTTCTACGCCACCTTTAGCCTGGCTGACCAGAAGGAAGGGATGGCGGCCTTTAGCGAAAAACGCCCGCCGAACTTTACGGATAAGTAGGAAGCCCCAATGCTGACCCAAACCTATTTCGACCGCTTTTATGACTGGGTGGTGCGGCCAGTTCAAAATCAGCAGGATATTGAGCTGGTGGATGCGATTGACAGCGCTCATTGGGGAAATCGCGCCTTCTCTTTAGAGCAGCTGATTCTTTGGCATCAGGCCTATCCCCCTGGCAATCGACTGTTATGCCTAGAAGATAGGGTCGTTGGTGGTATTGCGATTTGGCCTATTGATCCCAAACAGGCGGCAGCTTTTTGCGCTGGTGATTTACCAGAGTCGCAACTGTTCCCTCTAAGCAAAGGGACGATTGCTGATCATGCCGTGCCCCACTGGCCTGCCACCCATTGGTATATCGGCGGCATGATTATTGATGCGCCCTATCGTAAACGGCACAGCGCCAACCCCATTGGTATGCTTCTGACCATGGCGCTGAACAGTTGGGCAGAAAGCGGGGATTTAGACTATCCCATTACCATTTTCTCAACCGCCTATTCAGCAGAGGGGGAAAAACTGTTGCGCCGCTTTGGCTTTGATTTGCTGCGTGATGGCAATCAAATGCCCGATGGCGACCCGCTGTATCAACGCACCGCCGCCGACAAAAACAGCCTGTTCCAATCCTTCGCCCAACACGGCATCCCGCAATTGTTTGAGTAACTACCATGCTAACCCAAACCTATTTCGACCGCTTTTATGACTGGGTGGTGCGGCCAGTTCAAGGCCTGGATGACCAAAAACGTGTCCATGAAATTGCTCAAGACAATTTTGGCCAGGATACTTTTCCGCTGCACCATATCGGGGATTGGCACACAACCTATCCTGAGGGGCGCCGATTGCTGTGTGCGGGCGATCACATCGTGGGCTATGTCAGCATTTGGCCGATTGCCGCCGACCAAGCGCAACAATTCTGCCTTGGCGAGTTAATGGAAAAACAGCTGCACCCCCTGTCTATCCAGCAGGTTCGTCAACAGGGGGCGGATCATTGGTATATCGGTGCGGTGGTGATTGAGGCATCCCTGCGCAAGCCTATTAAGGGCAACCCCATTGGCTTTTTGCTGGCCATGGCGCTGAACAGTTGGGCGGAAACGGCGGGGGTGCAATACCCCGTCACGGTCTTTAGCCCCGCCTATTCAGCAGAGGGGGAAAAACTGTTGCGCCGCTTTGGCTTTGATTTGCTGCGTGATGGCAATCAAATGCCCGATGGTGACCCGCTGTATCAACGCACCGCCGCCGACAAAAACAGCCTGTTCCAATCCTTCGCCCAACACGGCATCCCGCAATTGTTTGAGGGGTAAACAGTGATTTCATACCACCCCTCCGCCAGGCAGGCTTTGGCCGAGGGAGGGCACCCCTTAGGATGCCCAGGCCAAGAGGGTTTCGCTCAGATTGTTATGATTGAGCTGTATTTTGCGATCGGGCATAGTAAATCGTTTTAAGAATTCACTTCTGATTCCTAAGTTCTGGGCTAGTATGGGATCGATGGTAAGCATGAGAACGGCATCATAAAAAATCTTGGACTTTTTATTGTCATTGCTTTGCACAATCGTTGACTCATCACTGTTGCCACTGCTTGAAATTTTTGATTGGTTCTCGTTGGCTGGATTAGCGAACATAAAATCCGCATTGCCCACCGAACCTGTGGACATCATAAAGGTATTTTGGGTAACCCATTGCACCGTGTTGGGAACAGATGGTCTTGGCAAAATGTCGCCATCCGTCGTGCCGCCGGTAACGGTTAAAATCCCTGGTGTGACACTGCCCAGCTGATAGTTGGTGGCCACCAGGTCGGTGGCGGCCAGGGTATAGCTGCCCGCGTTGCTGCCCTGACTATAGCCGCCGAGGTCGATCGTCGCGCTGGTCAGGCTGGTGACATCATCGCTGCCGTAAAAGCCTGACCAGGTCACATCGTTCTTGCCATAGCTTGGCGTGGCCGCCCCATAGGTCAGGCTTTGGTTGTTGACGCTGCCGCTCAGGCTGCGCTTGCCCACCGTCAACGTGCCGGTGTTATAGGCGATGCTGTAGTTGCCCAGGCCAGAGCCGCTGGCGTTGGCGGCGCTGATCAGCCAGTTGCCGGCGTTCCACTGGCCGGCGCTGCTGAGGCTGGCGTTGCTGGCCAGGTCAACTGCGCTGATGCTGTCGCCCGCAACCAGCCCGCTGCTGCTGTACCCATTAAAGCTGTTGCCATCCCCATAGGTCATCGCTTTGTTGTTGGCGGCAATCGTCAGCGCCTTGGCCGTGATCGCGGCGGTCAGCCCTGTCGGCTGGCTCAGGCTGTAGTTGCCCAGATCGGCGCCGCCCAGGCTGTAGCCCGCCACCGTGATCGCCTTAGCCGTCCCGACATTCTTATCGGCAAAGCTCGCGCTGGCGCTGCCGCCCAGGGTGACGCTGTCGCCCGTAACCACCCCGATCAGGCTGCCAACACCGCTCAGGCTGGCACTGCTGGTGCCGTCATAGACTTTGTCGACGCCGCTCAGGCCAGCAATCGTCAGCGCTTTTTGGCCAACGCTCAACGTGCCGCTGTTATAGGCGATGCTGTAGTTGCCCAGGCCAGAGCCGCTGGCGTTGGCGGCGCTGATCAGCCAGCTGCCCGCGTTCCATTGGCTGGCGCTGCTGAGGCTGGCATTGGTGGCCAGGTCAACAGCGCTGATGCTGTCGCCCGCAACCAGCCCGCTGCTGCTGTACCCATTAAAGCTGTTGCCATCGCCATAGGTCATCGCTTTGTTGTTGGCGGTGATCGTCAGCGCCTTGGCCGTGATCGCGGCGGTCAGCCCTGTCGGCTGGCTCAGGCTGTAGTTGCCCAAATCGGCGCCGCCCAGGCTGTAGCCCGCCACCGTGATCGTCTTACCGCTGCCGACATTCTTATCGGCAAAGCTCGCGCTGGCGCTGCCGCCCAGGGTGACGCTGTCGCCCGCAACCACCCCGATCAGGATGCCAACACCGCTCAGGCTGGCACTGCTGGTGCCGTCATAGACTTTGTCGACGCCGCTCAGGCCAGC
>CAISOG010000107.1 GCA_903887035.1 uncultured Holosporaceae bacterium
ACCCGTTCCCGCTCAGTTTTTGTAGCTAAGAGATGGGTTGCTCCGCTTAGTTGCTGCAGATCAAAGACACCGCCAAAGGCGGCGGCGTAATTTTCGGGGGAGGTGTGGGGGCTGGCATCAAAAATGCTTTGCTGCGGAATCAAAAATTGTGTCGGGGTTTCGACAAGAGCCGCCAGTTCCAAGCATTTTTGATCGGGATAGTTCTTAATTTCCTCAACCATCGCCTCACTGATTACAAAAACATTGCCATAGTCCAGGTGATATTGGCGGCGGTCTGGCAAGTGAGTCAAACAGTCGCAAGCCTGCCAGAAATTCGTGACATCCAGGGATGGATCCCAAAAGCTGATGGCCTTTACCCCCTTAGGATTTAGAATAAGGGTGGCCAACCCACCAAAGCTGTGGGCGGCGATAAAAATCTCATCATACTTATCGCAAAAATAATTCAGGGCGGATTGAATATCTTTGGTGTGTCCCGCCAACGTCGTGCTATTCAATCGGCGGGATTTGGGCATCATATCATACAGGCCAATGCGATAATGATCGTAGCCGTTGTCGGGGAAAAATTCGCTGGCCGTAACCTCTAACAAATGATTGATGTTGTGTGTCAATCCGTGAACATGCACAATCAAACGGCGGCTATTAACCGAACATAACCTGCCCCAAATCAGGTTGTTGTCATGCCCGTCGATGGACATCAGCGTTTCTGTCATAGCATCTTTCATGTTTACCCCTGCAAGCTTACACTTCTATCACCCCTAAACCACCAGCAGCAACCCCTCCAGCCGTTTCAGCTCATCGCGCCATTTGGCGGCCTGTTCGAATTCCAGGTCGGCGGCGGCGCGCAGCATATTGGCCTGGGCGGCAGTGATCTGCGCCTTAAGCTCATTCCCGCTAAGCTGCGGCAGGTCGCTGCGACCGCCATCCCCTGCCCCATCCTTGGCGTTGTCACCATAGACGGCGGCCAGCAAATCGGCAACATCCTTATGCACCGTGCGCGGGGTGATGCCGTGGGCGGTGTTGTAGGCAATCTGTTTGTCGCGGCGGCGGCTGGTTTCGCCCAGGGCGGCGGCCATCGACCGGGTGGTGCGATCGGCGTAGAGCAGCACCCGCCCCTCCACGTTGCGGGCTGCCCGGCCAATGGTTTGGATCAGCGAGGTTTCGGAGCGCAAAAACCCCTCCTTATCCGCATCCAAAATCGCCACCAGGCCGCATTCGGGGATGTCTAACCCCTCCCGCAGCAGGTTGATGCCGACCAGCACGTCAAATTTTCCCAGCCGCAGGTCGCGGATAATCGCAATCCGCTCCAACGTTTCGATGTCGGAGTGCAGGTAGCGAACCTTTAGCCCATGATCGAACAGATAGGTGGTCAAATCCTCAGCCATTTTTTTGGTCAGGGTGGTGATTAGCACGCGAAAACCCGCGCCAATGGTGACCTGGCACTCCGCCATCAAATCGTCGATCTGGTTGGCGGTCGGTCGGATAATGCAGGGTGGGTCGATCAGGCCGGTGGGGCGCACCAGCTGTTCGATGAAGGCTCCCCCCGTTTGCGCCAACTCCCAGGTTCCTGGCGTGGCGCTGACGCAAATGGTGGGGGGGCGCAGGTTGTTCCACTCATCGAACATCAGCGGGCGGTTATCCTTGCAACTGGGCAGGCGGAATCCATAGCCGCTTAAGGTCTCTTTGCGCGCCCTGTCGCCCTTATACATCGCCCCCAGCTGCGGCACGGTGACATGGCTTTCGTCCACCACCAACAGGCTGTCGGGGGGCAAATACTCAAACAGGGTGGGCGGTGGTTCGCCAGGCTGCCGCCCGCTGAGGTAGCGGGAATAGTTTTCGATGCCGTTGCAAGTGCCCGTGGCGGCCATCATCTCCAAGTCAAAGGTGACCCGCTGTTCAATCCGTTGCGCCTCCACCAATTTGTTGGCGGCGGTGAAGTCGGCAATGGTTTCTTTCAACTCCACCCGAATCGCCTTAATCGCCTGCTCAATGGTGGGGCGGGGGGTGACGTAATGGCTGCAGGCAAACAGGCGCACTTCACGCAAATTGGCGGTGACGGCGCCGGTCAGCGGGTCAAACTCCTTAATCGTCTCAATCTCATCGCCGAACAGCCCGATACGCCAGGCTCTATCCTCCGCATGGGCGGGAAAAACCTCAATCACATCGCCGCGCACCCGAAATTGGGTGCGGGTCAGGTACAGATCGTTGCGCTGATACTGCATCTCCACCAACTTGGCCAACAGGGTGTTGCGCCCCAGTTCAGCGCCAACCTTTAGCGGCAGCGACATCCGCTCATAGGCCTCGGGCGAGCCTAAACCGTAGATGCAAGAGACGCTGGCGACGATGATGACGTCGCGCCGTTCCAACAGCGAACGGGTGGCGCTGTGGCGCATGCGGTCAATCTGCTCATTAATCGACGATTCCTTCTCAATATAGGTATCGGTGCGCGGCACATAGGCTTCGGGCTGGTAATAATCGTAGTAGGAGACGAAATATTCGACCGCGTTTTCAGGGAAAAAGGCCTTAAATTCTCCATACAGCTGCGCGGCCAAGATTTTGTTGGGCGCCAGCACCAGGGTGGGTCGGGACAAGGCGGTGATGACGTTGGCGATGGTAAAAGTCTTACCACTACCGGTCACGCCTAACAGCACCTGGTCACGCTCATGCTGCGCCAATCCGTCGAGTAGGGATACGATTGCCGCGGGTTGATCCCCCGCCGGCGGCCAATCCGCTTTTAACCTGAATATCGGGGTATGTACAACACTTAATTCTCTTTTAATCATGGATAAGGTAACATCTAAAGGTGGGTGTTGAAGGCGTAGTATGACTTCTGTAACCTTAACAGAAAACGTATTTTGACCGAAGGTTAAAGAGAGAAAACGATGGACGCATCGGTAGTTCAGTTTGCCAATCTTTTTCGCGATGGATCTTCGCATATTTTCAATTGTCGGGATCTGAGCCATAAGATTGCTATAGAGGGCAGCAATAAACTGCTGTTTAAAACTCCAACGCTTAACCGTGCCGTTTTTCTGAAATTACCGCTTGAGGTGCGACAATCCGCTGCCAGCCGTGAGGGAATGGGGCGATTTGAAACCAAAATCTATCTGCCTTTTGAAAATGGACTGGAAAAAGGGGGACAGACTGTTAATTTCAGCGCGCCCAATTTTCAAGAGGTTATTCGCTCGCTA
>CAISOG010000108.1 GCA_903887035.1 uncultured Holosporaceae bacterium
AGTCTCGTGGTCGCGTTGGAGAATTCCTGCGACGTGGTGTAAGGAAAAATTGATGGTCGAATTGTCCGGGCTTATTAAACAGCTTAGGCACATGGCGAATGTGCAGCGTTTTCCGCTGTCCAGTGATGAACATGCCGCCTATCGTGCTATTGTTTTGTGTGGAACCGGCCGTGCCAGCATGAAGGATCTGCAGGAGGGGCAACGCAGCATTCAGGCGTTAACGACCATGTATGCTTTTCAGCCCTCGGGCAGTCTGATGGAAACGATTGTCAGCAATCGACAGTCCATAGCCGTTATTCTTGCAAAGGCTTGTTTGGCGCAGGCTAGTAAGGATTTGTCGGCAGCCTTAGGCGATAGTGAGCAGAAATCTGATCAGAAGGCATTTTTTGCCCGGTTAAATATGATGTCGGAGGATCCGGTAAATTTTTCCCTGTTGCAAGAATTGCGGGGATTTATTCTGGAGGATCTTATTGAGGATTCCAGCGGTTATCATGTTGGGTCTTTTTGGCATAGGGTGCGCCAGTTGGCACCTACCTTGGTCGCCAGCCTGGACACCTTGGCGATGACCTACAAATCGTCTGGTGGTGCAGAATCGAATTATACGCGGGGGCAAGTGGCGCAGCCGCGCTCAGCAAACTATGACAGTTCCCCCTCGGCTTTTCGTATAGCCTAAATATTTTTGGCTCTGTTCAAAAATAGGATGTGGGTGAAAAACGCTAAAAAGAATCGCGAAGGCGCCTTAGCCATCCAAAAATATCCTGTGGCGTTAGCTGTTGGTTGGCCAAGTCTGGTTCGACGTCACGATGATAAACGACCGCTGCCGCCACTTTGGGGCAATCAGCACGCAAAAAAGGGTTTAAAAGACATTCGATTGCCATGCTATTGGGCAGGGTAGGGTGATTTTTGCTCTGTTTTTGCTGGCATTTCGTTAGATATTCCTCCAATTCCGGCGAATTTAACCCTAAATAGCGAACAAAACTGCCATTTTTGAGAGTATATTCGTGCCCTGCATACATAAGTGTGTTGCCTGGCAGCGCTCGCAAGCGCCCTAAGGATTGCCAAAGTTGCGAGGCGGTTCCCTCGAACAAACGGCCGCACCCTAGCGAAAAAAGGGTGTCCCCGCTAAACAACAACCCTAGTTCGGTATCTTGTGGCGCATGATATAGGGCGATATGGCCCAGGGTGTGGCCGGGTACCGCGATAGTGGTCAAAAATTTCTGACCTAGGAAAAGTTGCTGACCATCTTGCAGCGGGTGGGCGCGCCCTGAATCGCCGCCAGGAATCCGCTGATGCTGCAAATCATAGGCTGAGGCATAAAGTTGGGCGTTGGTGTTGGCCAGCAGCATCAGGTTGCCGCCGACATGGTCGCCATGATGGTGGGTGTTGATGATATGGCTCAGCGTCCAACCTTGGCTATGCAGCGCCGCCAGAACGGGTTCGGCCTGACCAGGATCGATGACGGCGGTTTGGCCGCTGATGGATTCATGCAACAACCAAGCGTAATTGTCTTGCAGGCAGGGTACAGCTTTGACGATAATATCGTTGCGCATTCAAATCACCTTAATCATGAAGTTGCCATCTGGTGTTCAGTGACATTCTAAACTATTGGGAATTCTATCGCTCGCCGATGGGGGCTGTCATCAAAAAGCTGGTGCGTCATCGGCTGTTGCAATGGTGGTCGGCTTCGCCGCAACAACGTGGTGATAGGCTGACCGAGCTGGTTGCCTATGGCTATCCCCTGCCTTTTTTGCGTCCGTATCTTAGCGCTAATATACCAACCGCGGCCTTAATGCCGGCCAAGCTTGGCGTCATCAATTGGCCATACCGTGCGCCCAACGCCAGCTGCCTGGTGTTAGAGGGGGATTGGCCTGTGCGCTCAGGCGGGGCGGAGCGGGTGTTGCTGATTCATGCGTTGGAACATGCCCAGAATGCCAGCGATTTGATGAATGAGGTGGCGCGGGTGTTAACCCCGCAGGGGCGATTGATTGTGGTGGTGCCGCATCGACACAGCCTGTGGGCGCGGGCGGAGCAAACACCCTTTGGCCATGGTCAACCCTATACCCTGACCCAGCTGAATGCCCTGTTGCGGGAACATGAGCTGACCCCGTTGCGGCATCGCCGCCTGTTGTTAATGCCGCCCTCAAGCCGTCGATTCTGGCTGAATGCTGCCTTGACTATCGAAATTGTTGGACAACGATGGTTTCCTGGCTTTGGCGGATTGTTGATGGTTGAGGCCACCAAGCAGGTTGTCGCGATGAAGCCTAAACGGATCACCGCGCCCGTGCATGGCCTGTTAATGCCAACGCCGATCGGAGCTTCCCGCTCTTCCTCGCTTAAAAAAGGAGACTAGCCATGCCCCACCCCCGCCTCTTAGAGCTTCGTCAACAGATTGATGCGCTGGACAGCCAGCTGCAGGAATTGTTGATACAGCGTACCGCCCTTACCCAGCAGGTGGGGGAGTTAAAGCGCAGCACCCCCAGCTTTATTAACCGCGGACAATTCATGTATCCGGGGCGTGAGGCGATGATTTTGCGGCGCTTGGCTGAACGGCATCGTGGCACCATGCCCGTGCAGGCGTTGATGCAGCTGTGGCGTGAAATCATGATGGCCACCCTGTCGGTGGTTGAACAGCCCTTTTCCTGCGGCTATCTGCGCGGGGGCGCCCTGGGTATAGAGGACGAGGCAGATTGCAGCATGTTGGCACGCGATCATTTTGGCGTTTGCGTGCCGATGACCGCCTTTGATAATCCCGTCGCCCTGATTCAGGCGGTGCAGCAGCAGCGGGTGGACTACGCGGTTCTCCCCTGGCCAAGTCAGCGGGATGTTGGCCAATGGTGGACAGCCTTGTTGCAATCGCCAGAGGTGGTAACCGAGCTGGAGGGGCAAAAGGCGCTGCGGGTCTTTTTTGCCTTGCCGTTCTATCCATCCCTAACCGCCACCACAACGAACTCATCACCACAGGCGGCGGTGGTGGGGGCACTGCCCTATGACGATCTAACCGACTTGGATGACAGCCTGGTTGCGATTGCCATTCCCCAAACGTTGTCGCCAGATGCCTGTCTAAGCCGATTGCAGGGCGTAACCCCCTCACCGCAATGTTTGGCGCTGGCTCAGGATATTCAGCAGCCTGGCCAACAATGGTTGTGTGTACAGCTGGCGGGGGCATTTGTGCCAGGCGGGCAGTTGTGGCAAGAATTGGAAACAGCCCTGCAGGGGGTGGCCTTGGCCATACGCCCGCTTGGCCTGTATCCTCGCCCTTTTGACACCATACAAAGTCACCCGCTATGACCAATCCTGTAAAACAAATCGGCATTATTGGCCTGGGGCTAATCGGCTCCTCCATCGCGCATGGGGTTCGCCGTTGGCGGCCTGAGATGCGGGTTGTCGGCTATGATCGCGATTCAGCGGTGCGGCAGCAGGCGGCGGCGCTGGGCTTCTGCCACAGCGTGGCCGATACGCCCGCTGCGCTGGGTCAGGGGACGGATCTGTTGATGCTGGCGGTGCCGGTGGGCAGCATGGGGGCGGCGCTGGCAGAGGTGGCCGCGCATCTGCCCGCTGGTGCAATTGTCAGCGATGTTGGATCGGTCAAACAGGCGGTGATAGAGGCGTTGATGCCGCTGTTGCCTGCGGGTGTTCATCTGGTTCCTGGTCACCCAGTGGCGGGGACGGAGCAGTCGGGGCCCGAAGCGGGCTTTGCGGAGCTTTTTCAGGATCGCTGGTGCATTTTGACCCCCGTACCAGGCTGCCCCGATTGGGCTAATGAAGTCGTTAGTGACCTGTGGCAAAGCCTGGGCAGTCAGGTGACCACCATGGATGCCCCCCACCATGATTTGGTGTTGGCCATCACCTCGCATATCCCGCACCTGATTGCCTTTACCATTGTGGGAACCGCGACGGGCTTAGCGGAATCGACCCAGAGGGAGGTGATTCAATTTTCGGCGGGGGGATTTCGTGACTTTACCCGCATCGCGGCCGGCGACCCCATCATGTGGCGCGATATTTTTCTGAACAATCGTGACGCGGTGTTGGAAATGTTGGGGCGGCTGACCGAAGATTTGACCGCGATGCAACGCGCCATTCGCTTTGGTGATGGCCTGCAGATGGCCGAGGTCTTTACCCGCGCCCGCGCCATCCGCCGCACCCTGGTGCAGGCCAATCAACATGTTCCCCCGCAAAAACCCAAGGCGGCTAGTACGTAAGGGGGGGTGGTTGAGAGGTGGGCATGCGTGGCGTCGCTTTGCCGATTGGATCTGTGTGGAGACTTCGTTAATGTTTGGGTGCGAAAATCGGTAATGATAGTGGCACTAAGAATAAATTGTGGTATCTTTTTCCCACTGGCGTTCGCGGGTTGGTGACTTAAGCAGAGAGCAGCTTTGGTTGTTTTGACAAATTCGCTCTTTTTGAAAAGACATGTCGATGGATCAAAATAAAGATTTTTTAAATGTTGTGCTGAACAACAAACGTGCCCTGGCCGAGATTTTTTTGGCGACTATTTTGATGTCG
>CAISOG010000109.1 GCA_903887035.1 uncultured Holosporaceae bacterium
CCATCACCTCTGGTGCCAGCCCCCTTACCATGATGGCCATAGCCCGCCGCCCCGCTCTAGGTCAGCAGCCGCTGCTTTGTCGCGCTAAGATTTGTTTCAGACCTTTTATGCAGGTGGAATCACTAGCTCATAAGCAATCAATATATTTTTACCAAAGTTAATTTTTTCTTTAGCGCGGACAATCGAACCTGGAAGGAATTGCCAAATTTCAGATTCAGGATTGTAACGATCAGTTGGCAAAAGTTTATACAAGTCGTCTCCCAAAGGTATAGCCTGAGTTCCACGAAGAGTCGGTGTTCCCTCTTCTAAGAGCTCAACAAAAACTTTTACGGTTTCTTGATTTTCCATTTTGCTATCCTTTATTTATTGGTTTGGTATAAAATCCGCAGAATTTTCGCTAACTTGCAAAACTTCTTTGGTTGCATCATCAACCACCACAAAACGGTTGGTACCAGGCATTTGATAGCGCGTGGCTGTGTTTTCTGGGTTAACTTTATTGGGCGCAGGAAATTTTTCCCCTTTTTTGATAGTATTGGTAATTTGTTCAGGTGTCCAGTCACGACTTTCCAACTGATTTTCCCATCTTTCCTTGCTTTTATAAGTCCCCAACGTCCAATTTTTGGCGGCTCGTGATCTTGCCCATGCAACCCATGCGGCTCGAATGGCCGCAATCCCACCACGAATAGCTTGACCAACAGGAATTAGGGCTATCGCATCTTCAAAAGGATACACAGGTTCAACGCGACCATCATCCAATTGTGAGGTATCTGCAGCGGGGTCAGGTTTGTTGTCAGCAGCACCAGGATCGCTACCACTGCCGGGGTCACCCTCACCAGAATCACTCTCGCCATCATCGCCGCTCGTCCACTGCCCGCCATCGGGATTGCCCGCAGGCACCCGCGGTTGATCGGGGCTGTATTTGACGGGTGACCAGAATTTTGATTCACCGCCCCCAACGCCCATCCCCTTACCATGATGGCCATAGCCCGCCGCCTGCCGTTTCTCATCATTGGTCAGGAAAGTTGCCTTGTTCAGCTTGTCCCACAGCTGTTCCCGACGCAGCGATAGGGCGCTGATGCCATCGGGGTCATAGTCCAGCCGCAGTCCATCCGCTGCCGCCCCGCCCTGCTGAATCAACCAGTTGTTCAGCCCATCGCGCAGCTGGTGCACCATCGGCAGAATGGTTTGTTCCCACAGAGCCAGCCGCGCTTCACGCTGGTTGTTATAAGTGTTGTCGCCAGGAATCCCCAACAGCATCGGGGGATAGCCAAAGGCCAGGGCGATTTCACGCGCGGCCGCATGACGGGCACTTAAATAGTCCAAATCGCGGGGGTTCAGCATCATATCGACCCATTGCAACCCCCCCTCCAACAACATCGGACGGCCAGCGTTGGTGGGGCCGCTGTATTGCTCATCCAACTGGCTTTTCAGCCGTTCAAACTGATCCTCGCTCAGGCTGGCATCCCCATCCTTATTCATTTGCACCACCAGCGCGCCGCTGGGGCGGGCGCCATTTTGCATCAGCGCCTGATTCCATTTCGATGCCTCATTATGCTGATCAATCGCATAGGCCGCCGCCTCCATCGGGCTCAGGCCGTACCAATCGTCCAGCGGGTGAAAATTCTTCAAATGCAGAATCGGGGAGTTGCCGTTGGCAACATCGGCTGCCCAACGATAAACCTGGCTATTGACTCGATATTCATAGGCTTCGGGCAGGCCATAGCGGCCAGGCACCACCGTCATGCGATCGGGGCGCAGCACCCACAGCTCGCGCGGCCATTGGCCGGGTTCCCCAACCGCTTCGATATAGGCATTGCCCGCGATCATCAGGTCGCTGTACAGAATTTCTAGCCAGCTGGCCTGCCCCTGGGCGGGGTTTGGCTTGGTCAACAGGGTCAGCAGGGGGTGTTCGGTCAACTCCTGCTGCCGATCGTACAACAGCCATGGCACGCTGGCCGCGCCCTGGGCAATTTCCTTAATACAGCGAAAGGCGATGACGTTGCGGCGATAGCCCTCCTCCGCCAACATGTCATAGCGGCGCGGCGTCCATCGCGGCTGGCCAAGCTGGCCATAGACCATCAAATGCCCCGCCCGACTGGCCTTGCTGCCCATGGGTTTAATAGCGGCCATCGCCGCCGTCATCGCGTTGTTCCGACCCGACACGCGTCGTTGAATCCAATTTTTCATCCTAAACCGTCCTTATCTCAAAATTGCGTTGTTTTTGTCGTTGCAGACTTCGTATCGCCCATACCAAGGCATCCACGCGATCCATCCCCAACCGATTGGGCACCCCCCGTTGGCAGGCGCGCATTTGCGCCTCCAACTGGGGCAGGCGGCCAACATGTTTGACCCGCCCCTGGGCATACAGCATCGCCACCGGCTCTGCCCGCGCCCATTTGTCTTGACCCGCTCTAACCGGCGTAATCACCGCATCCAAATCGGCCTGATTCAGACTTTGCAGCAGCCAATCGCCGCCCTGATTTATCTCAACCACCAGCTGATCAATCTTATGCAGCGCGATTAAGGCTGCCACCCGCTTGCCAATTGCCGTCGGCGACAGCCGCTCGCTGGCATCTTGCAGGACATAGCACATTCCATCATCCGCTATCCCCGCCACCACCATCCCTGTTTCGGCGCTGTCGGCATGGCTACTGACCGCTGGATCAATCGCCAACAAAACTTTGCTCAGCGCGGGTGCACGCGGCACATTGGCCTCGGCCAGCAATCGCGCCGGCCACAACGTATCGGGCACATCGCTCAGCAATTCCCCCTCCAACTCTTGGGCAGCCAACCAAGTGCCGCTATAGCTGGCCTCCAACTCCTGCAAAAATCCTTTGGCCAAATTGGCGCGGTTATCGGCGGTGCGCCCCTTGGTCAGCACCACATCCAACCGCCCTATCAGCTGTTCAATCAGCGGCACCGGTTGGGGCGTGGTGGTCACCACCACTTGCGGCCGTTGACCCAATCGCAGGCCGAACATCACCTGATCCCATGCCGCTGGCTTTGACCATTTGGCCAGCTCATCGCACCAGGCCGCATCGAATTGTGCGCCGCGCAGGCTGTCTGGCTCCTCAGCGCCAAAACATTGCGCCACCGCCCCATTCTCCCAGGTTAATTGCCGTTTCGATGGCTCGTAATGCGGTCTTGCCCAGGGTGGGCAGCAGGCCAACAGCCCACTTACCCCCTCCACCATCACCATCCGCGCTTCATGCTGGGTGGCGGCGACCAGGGCGATTCGGCGCACCTTACCGCTTTGCACTTGCCAACTTATCCATTCGGCGCCGGTTCGGGTTTTGCCCCAACCGCGCCCCGCCATGATCAGCCACACCCGCCAGTCATTGGGGGGGGCAAGCTGCTCTGGCCGCGCCCATAAGGCCCAGCTGTGGTACAGCCGTTCAACCTCTTGGTCGCTTAGCCTTGCCAACAGTTTTGCGCGCTGGCTTTTCCCCTGACAACTCAGCCAGGTGATGGGCGAGCAGTTCGCGAAGTTCGTCGGCGCTATAGGCACGGGTGGCTCGGGATTTTTTGCCGCCATCGGGCTTTTCCTCCTTGGTTTTGCCTGTGGACGCCGCCGCCTGTTCGGTTTGTTTTAACAGCATGGTGATGACCTTTAGTCGTTGCTCTAGGGTTGGATAAATCGCCGCTGCCTCACCCGCCTTGTCACCCAAAACCATTGGTTCGCCCTTGGCCACCGCCAACAACATGGTGTTCAGCTCAGCCAACAGCTGGTTACGGCTCTTGGCGCGACCAGGCGTGGTTGCTACAATGCTGCTACCATCGGCTTTTGCTGCCGTTGCTTTCTTGGTTTTGGCCTTGCTGTTGGCTTTTGGTTTGGTGACGGTTTTGGCTGATTTGGTGGGGCTGGCATCGGTTAATTTTTTGCCAGTCATTTTGCCAATCGTTCCTGCCAGTCGTCGTTACATTTTTTCTCAGCTTATAGATAAACCATGGCGGATTTTGTAAAGGTCGTAAAGCGATGTATCCGTTTTGGATACCATTTTGGGTCAGCCATTGGCCAATTCGCCTACCGCTCTATAGTCGTTCCAATTTAGAAATATCCAGCCTGCGAAAATGTTGCGAGGTCGAGAAACGGAGCGGCTGGGCGCGCCATAGCGCAGCGACGGCGGGAGTGTACATGGACGTACATGAGCACCGTATCACAGAGATCGTGACATTTGCAGCACTGTAGATTTTTAAAGTGGAATGACTATAATGCTA
>CAISOG010000110.1 GCA_903887035.1 uncultured Holosporaceae bacterium
AACAAACAAAAAATCTTTGACCTGTCCATCGCGCAGGACGGGCAGCTTAAAGGCATCCATTTTGTAAAAAGTGGGCAACTTTACGGCGGCGACCTTTTCGGCGGGGGTCAGCTCAACCGGCGCAGGTTCAGGGGCAGAGGGTGGCGGCGTCATTTTCTGAAAAACGACAAAGCCGCCTATGCCCAGCAGAACCAGGACAGCGCCGCCAACAAAAGCCTTTTTTTTCATCACGGCGCCTTCATCGTTAGGTTATTCCATAAGGCTGAATTATTCTGGCAACACCCCATTCGCGACCTGTTGTTTGTAACAACGATCCAACACGGCGTTCACAAATTTTGGCTCATCCACTTCAAAGAATTGCTTAGTAAGGTTTACATATTCGTTAATGACCACCCGTGGCGGCGTGACGGCCATCGTCATTTCGCACAAAGCCGTTCGCAAAATAACCCGCAGCAGCAGGGGCAGGCGATCCCAAGTCCAATTCGCGCTTAAATGCGGGATCAGGGTTTTATCCCACGCATCGTTGTTGCTGCTGGTATGCTGCACCAATTCCTCTAGCAAGGCATTGTCCAGGGTCTGCCGCGATTCCCGCCGATAGGTCAGCGCGTCGGCCTGCTGATTCCCGGTCAGCGCCATTTCGTACAAGGCTTGCACGGCGGCCACACGGGCTGCCCGCCGTAACCGTTGATTCGGCTTAGCGGTGTCGGTTGACGGTTGGCCGGAATCGGCGGCGGGTTGATCGGTCATGGGGGTACTGTCCTTACTTTACGAACTAACGTTAAAAACTTTCAAAGCTTTTAACGCTTAGCCCAAAGCCATCCAATCCGACAATGGTTTTCGGCTGGTTAGAGAGGAGGGCGATGTGATGCAGCCCCAGTTTTTTGAGAATTTGCGCCCCAATGCCATAGCGGCGAAGCACTGGCTTAGCGGTGCCCGTTGCCTGCAGATCGTCCAACGATGCCACCCCCTGCAACAAATCGCCCGCCCCATGCAGCAGTACCAGCACGCCGCGGCCTTTTTCGGCAATCCGTATCATGGCACGGCGCAGCTCATCCGGGCGACCATGCTGATCCCCCAACAGGTCGTTCAGCAGGTTCAGGCTGTGCATCCGCACCAACACCGCATCGTCATCTGACGTAGCGGTCAGGTCGCCTTTAACCAGCACCAGATGCTGTTGCTGATCGGTCAGGGCGCGAAAGGTCATCAGGCGAAAATCGCCAGCAAAATGGGAATGAAAGGGCTGTTCCGCCACCTGCTCAACCAAGCTTTCGTGCGCCAATCGATAGGCAATCAGGTCGGCAATCCGCCCCATTTTCAGATTCAGCTGTTCCGCCAATTGGGTAAGGTCGGGCAGGTCGGCCATCTGCCCCGCATCGTTCATGATCTCGCAAATCACCGCGCAGGGGTGCAACCCCGCCAGCCGTACCAAATCGACTGAGGCCTCTGTATGCCCCGCCCGCACCAGCACGCCACCAGCGCGCGCCAGCAGTGGGTTAACATGGCCTGGCCGCACCAATGCCTGTGCGCCAGCAGCGGGATCAGCCAGCAGTTGGATGGTGCGGGCGCGGTCACTGGCACTGCTGCCCGTCGTGATACCGTCACGGGCATCCACGGTGACGGTAAAGGCGGTTTGAAAGCTTTCGCGGTTGTCGGGCACCATCAACTCCAACTGCAGATGGTGCAGGCGGGCGGCGGTCATCGGCACGGTGATGATGCCACTGGCGTAGCGGGTCATCATGGTAATCGCCTCAGGGGTAATATGCTGGGCGGCCATCACAAAATCCCCCTCATCCTCCCGCAGCTCGCCATCGACCACCTGCCCATCGACCAGGATGATCATGCGCCCCGCCGCCAGCTCAGCTAGCAACTCGGGGATAGGGGAAAAAGTGTGGGGCATGGGCGTTCTTTAACGGGCATTTAATGTTTGGCTTGCAGAGTTCAGCGTAACAGGCTGTTTTAAAATGGCTAAGCGATAATAGCCAATGTGTTGAAAGCCAACGGCTTCATAGGCTTTGGCGGCTGCAGCGGAATCGGTGAA
>CAISOG010000111.1 GCA_903887035.1 uncultured Holosporaceae bacterium
TCACCACCATCAGATCCCGCAACATCTGCACCTCTACACCAAACTGTCCGCCGCTGACCGGCACGGCGGGCAACATGCGGCGCATCACAAAGGCACCATCGTGGTTGCAGACATGGTCGGGCTGATCCTTCAGCAAAAAACTGGCGGGGCAGGGCTGACCATTGCTGTCCAGCTTGGTGATCAAATCGGGCAGACGCGGCAAATCCTTACGCTCCTCAGCCTTATATTGGGCAAAGGCAGGGCTGTGCAGACTGGCCAGCAGCAATAGGCTAAGGCCGAACAGCAGGAATTGGCATCGGGCAGACTGGCGGGGCGGGGCAAGATGGGTCGGCATCGGGCAACCTTCTTAGGCAGGAAAATTAGCATAACGCCCTTATGGGTTTAAGCCACCACGCGGCCAATCGCAAGCGGTTACAACACCATGGGCGTGGCACAACAACGCCCGCATATTAACGACAGCATGCTCTAGCCCCATGGCAGTGCGCCTGATAAAAACAGCTAAGGCTTTGCCCGCCTGCCCACCCCTATTGTTCCGTTGTTATGCCGCAACCACACCCAACCGATTCGCCCATGCCTAAGCTGTTAATTGTTGGGTTCGGCTACAGCGCTGGCTTTTTGGCTAAGGAGCTGGTGCCGCAGGGCTGGCAGGTGGTTGGCACCCGCCGTAGCCCGTCCACCCCAAGTCACCACCTGTTGGGGTCGGATGATTCGGATGATAGCGTGCCTATTCTGGCCTATTCGGCGGGCAATCATGCCATCCCACCCGCGCTGCTGGATGAATTGCCAACGGTTAGCCACCTGCTGATTACGGTGCCGCCAACCGCCGATGGTTGCCCCGTTGCGCGAGATTTTGCCAGCCTGTCCCTATCCCTGCCCGCCTTGCGCTGGATCGGCTATTGCTCCGCCACCAATGTTTATGGCGATCATGGCGGCGCTTGGGTGAATGAAGACAGCCCTTGCAAGGCTAAGCCGGGCAGTCGGGGGGGCAACCGCCTGCTGGCGGAGCAACAGTGGCAGCAGTTGGCGGCCGATACAGGCTGGCCAGCCCCGATTATCTTCCGCCTGGCGGGCATTTATGGCCCAGGGCGCAGCGCGCTGGATCGGGTGGCGCAGGCTGTCAGCTCTAAGGATGATGGTCAGCTGGTTTCAGCGTCAGCAGGTGGTTCCCCCCCCGTGTCCGACAATCTGCCGCCGATTGGCTCAGGCGCCATGGTATCGCGGATTCATGTGGTGGATATTGCGCGCGTGATTGCCGCCAGCATGATGCAGCAATCCTGCAACCCACCCCTGCAAACCAGCCAAAAGGCGGCTGATAAAATCTATAATGTGGCCGACAGCCTGCCCGCCCCAACCGATGCGGTGCTGGCCTATGCCGCCAGCCTGTTGGGGCTGCCCGCCCCAACCAACCAACCCGATCGCCTAAAGGAAAGCACGACCGCGACGGTGGAATCGAAAAAAGTCGATGCACAGCGCATCTTGCAAGCGTTACACGCTACGCTATGCTATCCCAGTTATCGTGAGGGGCTGCAGGCGATTGCCGCCCAAACGCTCTCTGCACCCAACTCTCTGCCCAAACCATGATGGATGACCTCGCCCCGATGCCCCCAATCCCTCCCCCACCCTATTTGTCTTAAGGGCTAAATGATGAGCTTTCGGATATTGCAAGTTTTGCCCCGATTGGACAGCCGTGGGGGTGGTGTTCAGCGCGGCACGCTGGATCTGGCGGGCGCCCTGGTTAAGGCAGGCTGGCAATCGATGGTGGCCTCAGCGGGGGGTGACCATGTGCCCGGCCTGGTGCGGGCGGGCAGCCAGCATTTCACCCTGCCGCTGACCAGTAAGAATCCCTGGCGGATGTGGCGCAACGCCGCCGCCCTGGCACGCCTAATCCGCCAACACGATATCTCGCTGGTGCATGCGCGAAGCCGTGCCCCCGCCTGGAGCGCCTATTGGGCTTGTCGTCGCACGGGCGTGCCGCTGGTCACCACCTTTCACGGCTCCTACAGCCATCAAAATCGGCTAAAGCGTCGCTATAACGCGGTGATGACCTTTGGCCAGCGTGTGATTGCGATATCCGGCTATATCCGTGACCATATTCAACAAATTTACGGCACCCATCCCGCCAAAATTCGGGTGATTCAGCGTGGGGTCAATCTGGATCAATTCGATCCAGCTAAGGTAACGGCGGGGCGGATGGTGCAACTGACCAAGGATTGGCGGTTGCCCGACGGGGCACCCGTTATCATGCTGCCAGGCCGATTGACGCGGTGGAAGGGGCAGCTGTTGTTGTTAGAGGCTTTGGCGCAACTGAACCGCCCCGACCTGTGTTGTGTGTTGGTGGGCGATGATGAGGGGCGATCGGCCTATCGCCAAGAAGTGATGGCACAGCTGACAGCGCTGGGTCTGTCGGAACAGGTGAAACTGGTTGGCCGGTGCCAGGATATGCCCGCCGCCTATCGCCTGGCCGATGTGGTGGTGGTGCCGTCCCTGGATCCCGAAGCCTTTGGCCGCACAATGGCGGAGGGGATGGCGATGGGGTGCATGGTGGTTGCCTCAGATCATGGTGCCGCGCCAGAGGTTTTGGGACATGGAAAGCATGGATGGTTGTTTACCCCAGGTGATGCCCAGGCGATGGCTGAGGCAATTGCTAAGGCGTTGAGTCTTAGCACCGCTGATCGTGTCAAAATGGCTGGGGCAAATCAGGCTTTTGTTGCCAAGCATTTTGGCCTGACCCAGATGGCGGCGCAAACCATGGCGGTGTATGAAGAGTTGATCAACCCGTTGGCCAGCCTACAGAAGGCTGCGTAACAGGATCAGGGGGCGCTTAGCGCTGGCGGGCAGACGCCCTTTTGCTGGCCAATTTCACAATGTTATTGGCTGGGTTATTGGCCGCATTTGCCTCTCCACCATTTTCGGATGCAACCGCCGCCGATACAACTTCAGGGGCAGGCAATGGGTCAAATGCGTCATTGGCAAAATCATTGGGCAGTTCGGGCAGGGAGGGAAGATCCTGAGCCAAGACATCACTGTTATAAAATTCCTGGGCATTTGCCATATTTTGGTTGGCCGCGCCCTCATTCCCCTTGGTTCCCCGCTCACCAAACAGCCCCAAAGTCCATTCTGGCAACACGCTGAACAACAGGCGTTTGGCAACCTTACGCAACCCCTGCATATCTTTCAGATAACCGCGCAGTTCGGGGTGATCCGCCACCCCATGACCGCGCCGCATCACCTCACACTGCAACAATACCAGATAAGCGTTCAGCCGCATGGAATCGATTTGCGCATGATAATCCGATCGCCCATTGGAAAAGGGCAAGACGGCCAATTGATTCGTTACATCCAGAATAAATTGCCACAAGGTCTCATTGGAATGGGCACGCATGTCCACCTCAATCCCATGCATCCAAAGTCTAGCAGTGGTAGATGGAGTACCCATGAAGCGGACGACGGCTCCCTATGTGGTTAAGTAATAAACCTAAAGTATTCTATACTAGTTAGAGGGGGCATGGTTCTGTCAACAAGATTTTAACATTTCTTTAAGATTTTCTGATGGGTTGGGGGTATAAAGCCCTGTGCACCCTCATAACCCCGGGGTTTACAAAAATTCAATAGCCAATGCCCCTGTAAGAAATGCCCCTGTAAAAAATGGTGGTCTGCCCGACCACCGAAAGCCTCTTTAAGGATCCTTTCATTTTAACGCGCTATTCTGACCAGAGTCGGGGTGTATGTAGCAGCCTGTGTTGAGGTTAGGATGAACCAGCGTATCAATAACAACCAGAGTCCAGGATCAGCGCCAGAGGGATGGGTCGCTGGTGCTGGTGGTATGTCCGCTGGTCAACTGCCGCCCACGGCTTTAGGCAGTCCCGCAACCATCGATAATCAAGGCATCAGCTTATCCAACAGCTTATCCAACACTGGGAGGGAACAGGCGGGGGGGGCAATGGCGACTGATTCGGAACGTTCCTACACTCTTTCTGCTGGCGATCACGATGCGGATTGGTTGGCTGAGGAAGCGGCCCTTTTGGCGCAGAATGATGCGCAAGCCATTGAAGCCATCGATACTCCAGAAGTCCGCAATCCGATTGATTTTATTATGGCGTCTTCCCGGCCAGTTGTCATCAATCTCAAGAAAAATTTTCGGGTGTTGGCACACCGCCCCTTGCCTTTGTTTGATTCACCATCGGCAAAAGCCTTTGAAGCATTGCATGTGCGGGATCGGGAACGAAAATATTATGCGTTGATCAGCGACACACAAATTCCGCCAAGGGTGAATATGGTGTTGGGATTAATGAACAGTGGGGTTAATGGGTTGGTTTGCCCGCAGGATTGGGGGGTGATTGAATGGATCGGAGGCAAGCCGTGCTATGCGATTATTATGGAACAGCCAGGCACCAAAAGACTCGTTCGGGATTTGGCCGACACCTTTGTGCCCATCAGTGATAAGATGGTCAGCCGGTCGTTGTTGGCACCAGCCTATACGATGTTGTCAGAACTGGCATCGCGTGGGTATACCCATCGCGCGCTGCGCCTGACCAACATGTTTCTGAACGATGGCGCGGAAGCCTCTGTTGTTTTTGGAGAATGTTACAGCAAGGTGCCAGGCTTTGATCAGCCCGCCGTTTTCGAACCGATCGAAAGCGCCCTGTGTCATCCGATTGCACGAGGGGAAGGAGGGATAAGTGATGATATTTATGCCTTAGGGGTGTGTTTAGGAATTCTGCTGTGCGGCTATAACCCGCTTAATGGGCTGAGCGCGCAACAAATCATCGATCGCAAAATGACCATGGGCAGCTTTAATGCCTTAATGGGGCACGCCCGCGTTTCCCCGATGATGATGGAACCTCTTAGGGGCATGCTGGCCGATTCCCATAAGAATCGTTGGGGCCTGCGAGAGCTGGATAACTGGTTAAATGGACGCCAATCCTCACCGCATACCGCTGTATCGCGTCCAAAAGCGGCGCGGGCATTTAAGTTTTTGGGTGAGCCGTATTACAGCTTGCCACATTTGGCGATTGCCCTTGGAAGACATTGGACGCAAGGAGTTGAAGAAGTTCTTAAAAAGCCCATGGGCATATGGTTAAAAAGAAGCTCTAATGACGAAGAAAAAGCGGAATCATTTGAAAAACTCATTTCTCAAGCGACGATGGAAGATGCTGTTTCCAATGATATTGCCTTAAGTCGTGCCTGCAATATTCTTTATCCAGAAGGACCAATATTTTTTCGCGGCATGAACTTTCTGCCAGACGGATTTAAGAACATTTTGTTTCTTTGCCTACAAGACAGCAGCTTCCATCCAATTGTTCATGATGTTATCGAAAGGCGGTTGCTAAGCTATTGGCTTAATCGCCAATCTAATTTGCCTCTACAATATATCAACACCATGGAAAGTGTGGCCACATGGAAGAAATTTCTGAACACCCATGGCTTGGGGTTTGGGCTTGAGCGGTGTTTGTATGAAGCCAATCCTGGCATGCTGTGTTTAAGCCCGCTTGTTTTTCAACATACTGTCACGGATCTTGTAAGCTTATTGCAAACGATGGATGAGCTTGCAGTGTCACAGCCCGATTTCTCAAAAGTGCGCTTGGATGCGCATTTGGCGGGTTTTATTCTGGCTGGTCTTCGCAATACAGGGCTTGGCTTCGCCAAAATGATTAATCTTGAGGATGATGCCCAACAGCGTCTGGGCTGGCTGGGGCTGCTGTCGTTGATTCAGCAAAAAAGACGCATGGGGCCTTTGCCCAATTTGGCCGCCGCAATTTACCCCTGGCTTACCCCAATACTACAGCTTTTTCACAGTCATAGCAGGCAGAATAGAATGAAGGAAGAATTAGAAAAAGCCGTCAAAAATGGATCTTTGACTGGCATGATGGCGATTTTGCAGAACTATGTAGATATTTTGAATGACAAAAATGGATTCTACCGAGCTCGATACGAGTATAATGCAATCAAAATAAAAAACGAAGAAATTAATCTAAGCAATAAAAAAAAGTTAGAATCAAATATTCCTATTGGTCAACAAATAGTGGCCTTCGTTGCTGGGGCAACTGCAGCAGTTTTTATGGTGGCAGTTATCTACAGAGAATATAGATGGGAATTTTTTCTCTAAATCAATTGGAATAAAATCATGTCAAAACCCAACAAATCTTCTAAAAGCCAAA
>CAISOG010000112.1 GCA_903887035.1 uncultured Holosporaceae bacterium
GCCGCCTGCTGCGCATCATCATGAACCCCGCGATGATCGCCACCTTTCTGTTCGGGATTGCGATGGTGGTGATGGCGCCCGAAAAGATGCAGGGCGGCTGGTTGCATGTCAAATTAACCCTGGTGCTGGTGCTGGCGGGTTTTCATGGCCTGCTGGCGCGATGGCGCAAGGGCTTTGCGGCGGGCAGCAATCGGCGGAGCGGTCGTTTTTACCGCATGGTCAACGAAATCCCCACCCTGCTGCTGATTGCCATTGTGCTGTTGGCGGTGTTGCAACCGTTCTAACACCCGCCGCCCGCGTGGGGTTGCCGACAAAAACACAAAAATTCTTGCAAAGTTTGGCAAAGGGACTGTACAACCTGTTAGGAAGTTGCTAAGCACTTTAAGCTACACTAGTCGTTAAGCATCTCTTACGACAATCCAAAGCAAATTTCGGTTGGTTAACGGTTATTTCTGGCAAGATGATTGCTGTGTAACCCGTCATGCCGGCAAAATCCCCCCCCTTATCAGATTGTGCCAACCGTCTGATAGCTTGCGTAAATCCCCAGGAAGCCCCACCCATGAATCTTAATGATCTTAAGCGCAAATCCCCCGCTGAGCTGCAGGCCTATGCCGAAAGCCTGAACATCGAAAACATTTCGATTATGCGCAAACAGGATATTTTGTTTGCCATTCTGAAATCCCTGGCGGAGCAGGAGGTGACGATTACTGGTGGCGGCGTGCTGGAAGTGCTGCCCGACGGATTTGGCTTTTTGCGGTCGGTGGAGGCCAACTATCTGCCCGGCCCCGACGATATTTATGTGATGCCAACCCAGATCAAAAAAATTGGCCTGCGGACGGGTGACCAATTGGATGGCGATATTCGCGCCCCAAAGGATGGCGAACGCTATTTTGCCATGACCAAGATTAATAAGGTGAATTTTGAGGAGCCTGAGGCGGTGCGGCACCGTATTGCCTTTGAAAACAACACCGCGCTGTTCCCGACCGAACGCTTTACGCTGGAACGGGATAAGGCGGCGACCAAGGATATGACGGGGCGGGTTATCGACCTGATGATTCCCCAGGGTAAGGGGCAACGGACGCTGATCGTGGCGCCAACCCGCACGGGGAAAACCGTGCTGATGAAAAACATCGCCGATTCGATCGCCGCCAATCATCCCGAAGTCTTCCTTATTGTGCTGCTGATTGATGAGCGG
Source organism: uncultured Holosporaceae bacterium (assembly GCA_903887035.1). Lineage (GTDB taxonomy): Bacteria > Pseudomonadota > Alphaproteobacteria > CAISOG01 > CAISOG01 > CAISOG01. The sequence goes on from CAISOG010000112.1 coordinate 1,196, forward strand.
CCTGAGGAGGTGACGGACATGTTGCGCTCTGTGAAGGGGGAGGTGGTCAGCTCGACCTTTGATGAACCCGCCACCCGCCATGTGCAGGTCGCCGAAATGGTGATTGAGCGCGCCCGCCGCATGTGTGAGCATAAGCGCGACGTGGTGATTCTGTTGGACTCCATCAACCGCCTGGCGCGTGCCTATAACACCGTGGTGCCCTCATCCGGTAAGGTGTTGACGGGGGGGGTTGATGCCAACGCGATGCAGCGGCCAAAACGCCTGTTCGGCTCTGCGCGCAATATTGAGGAGGGGGGCAGCCTGACCATCATCGGATCCGTCCTGGTCGAAACTGGCAGCCGCATCGATGAGGTGATTTTTGAGGAGTTTAAGGGAACCGGCAACTCCGAAATCGTCCTGGATCGTAAGGTCGCCGACAAACGCACCTATCCCGCCATCGACATTATCAAAAGCGGCACCCGCATGGACGAACGCTTTGTTGACAAAACCGTTCTGCAACGCGTTAACATGCTGCGCCGCATGTTGATCAGCCATTATGGCAGCGCCAGTGAGGCCTTAGACTTTCTGCTGGAAAAAATCCGCACCACCAAAAACAACGACGAATTTATCGAATCAATGAACAAATAGGGCGGCGCGGGGCTGGCGAGGCGGGGTTGGCCACCGGGCAGCGGGCATTGGCTCAGGCTTGGCTATACAGCTTCGGGACAGCTTCAGTACGGGGCAGAATTTTGTTGGTCATGCGATGCGAAAAACCCTAGCCATCGGCCAAAAACTGTGGCATAACCAGCCCCTTGGCGAAAGCAAACCGCGTTTTGATTTCGCCCAATGGTGTGAGGAGGGGTTGCCGAGTGGTTAAAGGCAGCTGACTGTAAATCAGCCCTCTCTGAGTTCGCAGGTTCGAATCCTGCCCCCTCCACCATGTCCCCATTCGCCCCCGTTCATTATTGTTCGCAAGACCCTTTAATATCAGGCTTTACAGCGTGAATCTCGTTCATGCCTGTTCGTCCTGATTCGTTGACAGTCGGGGGTAAGTGGGGGTAGTTTTTAGGGGTAGTTACCCCCACCGCCCAAAAGTTACCCCCACATGCCCCTGACCCAGGTTGCCATTAAGAACGCCAAGGCCGACGATAAAGCGGTTAAGCTGTTTGACAGCGGTGGGTTGTTCCTGTTGGTGCAGCCGGCGGGGGGTAAGTGGTGGCGCTACAAATACCGCTTTGCGGGTAAAGAGAAATTGCTGGCCTTGGGCGCCTACCCCGATGTGGCATCGCAACAGCGATACCGCGCTGTATAACGCCGACATCGAATGCTGGTGCCAGCAGGCCGACATCCCCTTTCTCAACATTTATGATCACTGGATCCAAATGGATTATGAAGCGTATTTTGAGGATGGCGGCCACCCCAACGGACGCGGA
>CAISOG010000113.1 GCA_903887035.1 uncultured Holosporaceae bacterium
GCTTTGTGAATACTTATCAAGTGGATTCGAATAAGGTCAAAAAATGGTCGATTGAATTGCCAACCTATGTGACCGCCGATGTGATTGAACGGCTGGGTGATAAGCCAGAGGTTACCAATCCGCCCGATAAGCCAGTTATTGTTGTTAAGTTTGATTCGAGCCAGAAGAAATAGTTGCCATGAAATTTTTTGAACTACTTGGGAAAACCGGTGCTGTGCTGGTTGTACTGCTAGTCTGGTTGGTAGCCTTGGGATTGATGGCTGGGGCGATTAACCAGGGGTATAAATTGCAGACTGCAGCCGTCAAAAACAATTTGGTTCAATCGGCAAAGCTGGCTTCGGTAAATATTACGGAGACTCCGTTGGGCAGTGAGGAGTATCAGAAGGCCGCTGATCAGCTAAAGGCTCGATACACCACTATGGTCATCACGGTTTCTGGTTCTGGCCTAAGTATTTCGGCGCCAGCGGAAGAAGATTACTACCTGTGGACCAGCACGCTGTTGGATGCAACTGCGATATTTCCCGATTCACGATGGACGCTGAACAGCTTTTGTGTCGGTCAAGAATGCACGGGGGGCAAGCCGTTTAATGCGGAAATCTCCGCGATTCGTAAGCGGCCAACCATTGTGGATGACAATTTGGACAGCTTAACCCCTGCTCCGGTTGCGGCAACAGCACCAGCGGCGCCCGCCCCATAGGATACATACTGACTTAATCGGTGCTTATTTTGTAGCGTTACATGATCGCACCGCTGCGCATCCGTGCAATCTGCGCGTGAAATCGGCAAAAGATGACTGTTAGGCTGCGCCAAGGGCGGATGGGCGTTTGGTCGTGGTCATGGCTGAAGCAGGTTGACCGCTCGCGGTGGATGGTGACGAAGCACTGCCCGCCGCACTGCTGGCGCTGGCCTCCAAAGTTTTGTTGGCTAAGGCTGCCTGCAACGTCGTCATGCGCTGTTGCCGTTGTGCCTCCTCAATCAGGCGTTTTTTGGTCATCCAGGCGGGCATGGGTGGCGCGGGGGGGTATTTGCCCCCATTGGCTGGGTTCACCAAATGTTTCAGCACGGGATCCTTAAAGTAAAACGGGGTATCGCATTGAATCGGGGTTTTCATATGTTGTTGAAAAAGCACATAATGGGTGCCCTTAGGCATCGTCATAAAATCGGTTGCCCCAAGCAAGTCTTCCCCTTTAAGCGATCGGCTGACGTTTTTTTGGAAGGGATTGATGTCTTTGCCCATCCCTTCATTGCGACTGGAGCTTACTTCTTCATTAGTAGTTGATCCGATCATTTTGCTAAAGCGTTCGGCGGTTTGTTCGTTGTTGAGGGGCAGGATGATTTTGGCGGCCGTCGTGGAAATAACCGTTTCTACCTCCTTATCGCTATAGGTGGTAGCAATCTGCTGCAAATCCTGGCCAATCATCAAATAGCTGACCTTTTGTCCCCGTCCAACCGCCGGTCCGTCAATCAAGGCCTTCAGCTTGGGCATCTGGGGAAACTCATCCAACACGAACAGCACGGGGCAGGGGCCAACCTTGTCACCACCTCTTGTGCTGCTGCCCGGTTTGTGGGCAATCAACCACATCGATAAGGCTTCCACAAACAGGCCCGTGATAACCCCCAACGCGCCCGCATCCTGTTGGTTCACGCATATATAGACGGTGACGGGCAATATCTCACCCGTTTCGGGGTCACGCATGCCGCGAATATCCTTAAAGGAAAAATCGCTTTTGACGGTGCGGGCACGAACAGCGGAGTTTTTAAAGATGATCATGCCGCTGTCCATGGTGGACAGAATCGATCCGCGCTCCTTATCCGGAGTGTTGGCTAGCTGGGTCAGTTCCATGACGGCGCGGTGGGAATAGTTGTATTTGCGCGCCTCATTAACCGCATTAACCAAAAAGCTGCGGACGGGATCGGCAAACAGGGCGGCGCTGGGGTTGGTGGCCTTCATTCTTTCCACCTCCTCCCCCGCGGACAGTTGCGCCTCCGTAATCCAGTCCAGCAACAGGGGGATGCTTGCCTCCTCCCCATGCCATTGTAGCGGCAACCCCTCATAGTGACCCATTTCACATTTGGCGGTGATAAAGTGAATTAGGCCAGCCAGGGCGGCGCGCCCTTTTTTCGACCAGTGCGGATCCGCCTGCCCCTCAGGGTCTGGCACCAAAATGGTCACCAGGGTGTCGATGTACAAATCCCGCTGTGGCCCTGGATCAGGCATAGCCAAGGGCGACAGGCAGTTCCAGCGCGGGTACAAAATGCCCTTATCAAAATCATCCTCCGCTGCCCATTCCAGCCGTATGCAGATGCTGTGCTTCTGGCGATAGCCGCTGGTAATATCGGCCAGTTCCGGTTTGACGTCGTTGACGATCATCGACACCGTGTTGCAGGTCAGGATGGTTGGCACCACCACCCCCACCGTTTTACCAGTGCCTGGCGGCGCGACACACAACACCGACAGGGTTTCGGGCAGCATCAACATGCGTTTTTTGAACCTGCCCAGCACGATGATCCAGCCGTCCCACAGCCCCATCCCCTTTATATCTTTTTCATCAGCAATTCGAGCATCCCCCATTTTGGTGTTGGTCCATCGATGGGGGCACAGGCCGATACCCAGCAATAGGGTCAGGGCAAAGCCACCAATGGGAATGGCGTAGGCGGGGGGCAGCAGCAGGACGTTGGCACGTCGATAGTCGCGTATCCATTCATTGGTGCGCTGTCGCCAAACTTGCCGACTCTGGCTGTCATGCACATAGGTTTTGAGATAGGTGTTATAGGCCCAGTCCATGGTTGGCTTGCTAAAGCCTGCCCGATCGATTTGGTAGGTCATATAGGGCATGGGCAACAGCATCACGGCAATAAGTATACCAAGTAGGCCACTGCCGATTACCCATCGCATCGCCTTTTGTTCTTCACGCAACGCCATCGATTCCGATTCCGATCCTTTTTTTGGGGGGGGGGAGGAGGTTAGGTTGAAGGGGTGGTCATGGCCGACTCAGGCGGCAGCGTATCCATCGCGGGTATGGCTCCTGCCAAAGCATCCTCTTCCTCAATCTCTGCTTCAACAACAGTGGTTTTGGAGATTTTATCCATCAGCTGGGGGATATCCACATTGGTGACCAGCCGTTCACCGGTGGAACGGTCAATCTGCACGATACGGCCAAAGGTGCGGGAAATAATTTCGATTGCCGCCTTGGCATCCAAATTGGGATCGGTTTGGGTCAAGTTCTGCCAAAAAGCCCGCAGCGCCATTTCGGGCGTTTCGGCGTGGATGGTGGCCATAAAGTTGGCATGCCCCGTGGTCATCAGGCGGTAAATGCTTTTGGCGTTGGTAATCGAAATCTCCCCACAAATAATCACATCGGGGGTAAGGCGTACTACGGAATCCAAAATATGCGCGTAGCCAACCTGGTTGGTGGATCCGGTGCGTGACACCACGAAATGAACGTGATTCTGGTGGGGAACCAACACCTCTCGCGCATCCTCCACCGTGATGACGCGGCGATCCAGCGGAATATAGTTGATAAGAGCGTTCAGAAAGGTGGTTTTACCCGTAGAGGTGGCTCCAGAAATCAACACCGCCTCCCCATGCTCAATGGTGGCAATCAAGTCGTCATAGGCAAATTCGCTGTAGCGATGATGGCCAACACCACTGACCGCACTGCCCGTCAAGGACTTGCCAGGCTCAAGCTTAAAGGACGACAGCGACATCTTTTTGCCCTGGTGATAGCGCCTGATACAGATCGCAACCCCCTGGGTATGGCCAATATCGTAGCGCACATTGGTGCCCACCACCGCCTGGAAACGGTGACCACCGGGCAGGGTGCCGGCCAAAATCGGAATTTTTTCGCGATCAAAATCCTGCTCCGTGATGTTCGCAAACATTCTGCAGGCCGACATGATCAGCTTAAAGGTTAATTCGGGCGCCTCCTTACGGACCCAGGTGCCACTGCCGCCGACCATTTTGACCCAGATTTCACCAGGCTGGTTAACGGCCACCTCCTCAACCCCGTCGGCGTCATAAAACTCACGGAATGGCTCTAAACAGCGATTGAGCAGCTCATTATCCAGGCCGCTGCTGGTTAATTCGATCGACATGGTGGACTCCTCATTTGTTAACTATACGGGTAAAATCATGACAAGACCATTATAGTTATTTCACTTTAGAAATTAGCCCGCACATATTTCTAAAGTGGAATAACTATAAGTCTGATAGCCGCGGGCTGGCGTTAATTTAGCAAGGTTTAGCAAGGAAAGGAGGGGGGGGCAATTTAGGGCAACAGAGAAATCGGCTGATCAGGTGTCGCTTGCTGGGTCGCGCCCTGGCTGTTGATTATTGCTGGTAAGGGCTGGCTATTATCCGTGACTGCAGGTTGTGTGCCGCCAGGAATGACCAAGGTTCCCAAAGTTCCTGGCGCAGGGGAAGTCGCCATCGGTGTGCCAGATCCCAAAGTTAGCGGCGCGACAAGGCCTAAATCGCTTGATCCAGGCAAATCGTTCAGGGCGCCGCCCGCCGTACCATCGATTGCATTGCCCATCATGCCAGTGTCGTCACCAATCTGAGGTTGCCGCACTTGCAGAGGCAGGGATTTGTTGGCGGGGTTGTTGTTGCCCAGCAGCAGGCGACGTCGCGCCTCCGCCACATCAAAGGGCACTTCGGTGCCATCAGCCGTCAACAATTGCGGCGTTTTCATCACCAAATCCTGGGTTGGGATGATCAACAGCCTTGTGCCGCCAGGCACCGTGACGATTGGGCGCAAATCAACATTGTTCTGAATGATCTGGTTTACTAAAGAAGACAGATCGCTGGAAAACTGCTGAAAGGCCAAGTCGCCAGGGGTTAAGGTTTGGGTGGTGGTGGTGCCGGTGGTGGCCGATGAGGTTACCGTGCTGGTGGGCGCGGCGGCGTACACAAAGGCGGCGTTGATGGCGCTGAGCAACAGGGGAACCCCGTATTTGTCCCATAAACGGTTGTCGATATAGCCCGGAATACCGCTTTGGCCACTGACGTCAGCTGAGGCAAATCCAATACGCAGGTTGGATCCATCGGGGCGGATCATCCGCGTCCAGTTCACCTGCAAACGCCCCTCACCCTGGCTGCTGGGGCCCGCATATTCGCCCACCACGCGCGTGCCCGCAGGAATCAGGATGAAGCGGTTATCGCTGCTGTACACATGGTTTTCGATGACGGAAATGGCCCGTCCCGTTGGGATCGAAGTGCTGATGCTGTTTTCCAACACGGCGGGAATGTAGCGATCGGCGGTAATCATCCGTGAACGATCAACGGGTAGGGATGAAATGCTGGCGGGAAAGCCAAGCGCCTCATAGTTCGGGTCAAGAGAACGGATGCCGCCAACGCCAGCCACCGATGGTTCGGCGGGCATGGTCAGCAGTTTTGATTCACTGCGCGCCTGCGCTACCCGTTGGGCGTTGATGGCCAGCGGGTCAGGCCCCATGTTGATGGGCTGGACTGGGGCAACCGCAACTGGCGGTAAGCTGGGCAGGGCGTTCAGGGTAATGAACAGCGGGCTTTCATCGCCCGTGTGAGTAATCAGCAAATCGGCCGAATAGGGTTGTGCCACCGTTGGGGTAAAGGTAATGGCGACATCACAGGATTGCGTTTTGGTGACGTTAAATCCTGCGCGACAAGATCCGCCCAAGGTAAAGACATTAGCGGTGCCAGCCAATTTAATGGTGCTGATAGAAATATCCTGGTCGCCGGTGTTGGTGATCATCACGCTGGCGGTTTGCGGGGCAACCGTTGCCCCAACTTCGGCGAAACCAAATTCAACCCCGCCAGGGTTGGCGGTCAGACGTGATGGCTCGGCCGGCGGTGGTTTGACCTGTTGCAGGTTGCGCAGCAGATCGTCGACCGAGCTTTCGGATGGCGGCGGTGGCGGGGGTGGCGCCTCCTCCTTCCCGCAGGCGGCCAGCAGCAGCAGAGCGGAGAGGGAGGTTGCACGGAAAAAACCAAAGCTTCCCACGCCATTACGGTTCACACCATTACGCTTCAAAGCGGAGCTTAAGGGCTGACCAACAACACCAGTCCGCTCAGACGGGGGCGTCTTAGGGTTTTTATTCCATAGCTTCATGGGAAAATGGCTGTTCATAGAAGTGATTATAACCAGCCCGCCATCAAAGGGCTATAGCGTTTTTGACGTCTTCAATCAAAGGATTTCAGGGCGATATGCGTTATAAGCTAGTATGAAGAATAAACCTTGTAGTAAAAATTTCTTTTGTTCGAATCGTACGGTCTTGTCCAAACCCCTTCAGGGCGAACGCTTCCATTGATAACAGGCAACTCAATGTTAGGAGGAACCTCACCAGGTGCATCGGCTGTAACACTAGCATCGCCTACCAGTTTAAGTGAAGTTGGTGCGCCAACAGTCGTTGGTGGCACCAACTTTTTTAAAATAACACCATAATCTTTGAAAGGAAGTGCCTCAGCGGTACCGGCCTGCCATAGTAGGTTGTTAACCTGTTTGGCCACGGCCTCTGTCAATGGGGCCGTCCAGACCAAATAGGTGCTGTCACGTAAACCGTTGCCACCCTGGCCATAATTGGTGGTTTGAACCCTAGTAAGGAATAATTCGCA
>CAISOG010000114.1 GCA_903887035.1 uncultured Holosporaceae bacterium
AGTTTTCAAAAAAACACCCTGCAAAAGGATCTTTCTAAAGAAGAAGATGGCCTGCGTGATCAAGAAAAGGAATTGGCCGATAAGCGTAGCGTGATGGCGGCGGATGCCTTTGAGCAAAAACGGCGCGATTTTCAGGATAAGGTAGCGGCTTTTCAGAAAAAGGTTCAGGAACGCTCCCGCGAATTGGATCAAAAATTTGCCAGCGGCAGCAGCCAGATTCGCAAAACCATGTTAGAAGCCGTCGCCGATGTGGCTGACAAAAATGGTTACACCATGGTATTTTCCCGTGCCGACTTACTGATTTTTGATAAGACGCTGGATGTGACCGATCAGGTGTTGAAAATCGTCGATCAAAAACTGCCCGAAGTTAAGCCAGAAGCGCCCGCTGCTGCCGCGAACGGTCATTCCAAGAAATAGCGATTTAGCATGGCTGACCCGCGGTTTTTTCAGCGCACTGCCAGCCAAAGCATTGCCGAACTTTGTGCCGAGTTGCCCGTCACCTTTCCTGACAGCGCGTCCAATCGCCTAATTGACGATGTGGCTCCGCTGGATCACGCGGGATCCGGCGACTTAAGCTTTTTTGAAAACAGCCAGTATTTGGATCAGATGCAATCGACACGGGCGGCCGCCTGCCTATTGCTGCCCATCTATGCCGACAAACTGCCGCCATCGGTTATACCGTTGGTTACCGACAACCCTTATTGGGTCTATGCACAAATTGCCGCACGCCTTTATCCCCCCACGGACGCTCTGCAAGGGCTGGATACAGCCAGCTTTCAATCCATTGGTGGCAACCTGATTCACCCAACTGCCATCATTGATCCCACCGCAAAACTGGGGCAGCAATGTGTTGTGGGTGCCTATACCGTTATCAAGGCGGGTGTAGAGTTGGGTCATCGGGTGCAGTTGGGCACGCATGTGGTTCTGGGTCAGGGGGTCATTCTGGGCGATGACACCCTGATTGATGACCATGTGGCTATCAGCCACAGCCTGATTGGCCAAAAGGTACGCATTTATCGCGGGGCAAAGCTGGGGCAACCCGGCTTTGGCTATGCTTTTTACCAGGGGCGCTTTACGCCAGTACCGCAACTGGGGCGGGTGATTGTTGAGGATGGCGTAGAAATTGGCGCCAACACCACCATTGATCGCGGCAGTGGCCCCGACACCATAATTGGATCTGGCAGCATCATTGATAATTTGGTTCAAATCGGGCATAACGTGGTTATTGGCAAGGGTTGTGTGTTGGTTTCTCAGGTTGGCATTGCTGGCAGCACCAAATTGGGGGATTATGTACAGCTTGGTGGCCAGGCAGGGTTAACAGGGCACCTAAACATTGGTTCAGGGGCAAAAATTGGCGCGCAAAGTGGGGTCATGCGTGATATACAGGCAGGAATGGTGGTGGCTGGCAGTCCAGCCGTTGAAATCCGCCAATTTGGTCGCCAAGCTATTGCCCTGACTAAATTGGTGGCTGACAACCGAAATGTTGGAAAAAAGTTGGTGAATGAGGGATCAAAAAAACATGACGACAGCACAAGCAATATCAATGATTAACCCCGTTCCTGAGGAGGGAGATCGCTGCGATATCATCCGTATTATGGAGATGATTCCGCACCGCTATCCCCTGTTGATGATTGATAAAGTCCATGCCATTAAGCCGCATGAAAGCGCGATTGGCATAAAAAATGTGACCATCAATGAACCCTATTTTGGTGGCCATTTCCCAACCATGCCCGTGATGCCAGGGGTTTTGATGATTGAGGCGATGGCGCAAACCGCCGCCGTGTTGGTGGTATACAGCCTGGGCAAAGAGTTTGAGGGTAAGTTGGTGTATTTTATGTCGGTTGAGGGGGCAAAATTCCGCAAGCCCGTGATGCCAGGTGCCCAGCTGGAGCTGCAGGTACAAAAACTGCGCAGCCGTGGCAATGTTTGGAAGTTTGCTGGCACCGCCCGCGTCGATGGAATCGTTGTTGCCGAAGCCACCTACTCCGCCATGATTGTTGATTCCTAGATCGATTCCTAAGGATTGTTATGACCGCCCAAATTCACCCAACCGCCATCATTGATCCCAATGCCACAATTGGTACCAATGTCAGTATTAGCGCCTATTGCACCATCGGCGCTGATGTCGTGCTGGGGGACGGATGCACCCTGGCCAGCCATGTGGTGATCACGGGGCATACCACCCTGGGGCAGGAATGTAAGGTTTTTCCCTTTGCCTCATTGGGGCAACCGCCCCAAGACTTGAAATATTGCGGTGAACAATCGCGCTTGGAAATTGGATCCCGCGTCAATATCCGTGAGTATGTGACCATCAACACGGGTACTGAGGGCGGCGGCCTGCTGACCAAAATCGGTGATGACTGTTTGTTAATGGTTGGCGTACATATTGCCCATGACTGCCTGGTTGGCAATCGGGTGGTGATGGCCAACAACGCCACCCTGGCGGGGCATGTAACGGTTGGCGATCACGCGGTTATTGGCGGGTTGGCGGCGGTGCATCAATTTGTGCGCATCGGCACCCACGCCATGATTGGCGGCCTGACGGGGGTTGAGCATGACGTTATCCCCTATGGCCTGGTCATGGGGGAGCGCGGCTATTTGCAGGGGCTAAACCTGGTTGGCCTTAAGCGTCACAACTATTCGCGCGATGAGATGAACGCGTTGCGGACAGTGTACAACAAATTGTTTGATGGCCACGGCACGGTGCAGCAAAAGTTGGAGCATTTGCAGGCCTTAAGCCAAGGCCCCGCCGTGTCGCAGCTGTTATCTTTTATCAGCACCGAATCGCCGCGATCCCTGTGTATGCCGCGCATCAACAACAGCCGTAGCGATGGATCCAACGCGGCGGCGGCGTAACCCAGTCTTCGCTGCCCCCTCCCCCTTCCTCGCTGCCCCACACAGCAACCGCATCCCACCCGTGTCGCCATCCCAAAATCCCATGCCCACCCCATCCAAACTGGCCATCATTGCCGGCGGCGGCGAGTTGCCCAAACTGCTGGTCGCCGCCTGTGAGCAGCAACAGCGCCCCTATCTGCTGGTGGCGGTGGCGGGTGAGGCCGATAGTGGCGGCCAAGACCAATGGTTCAGCGCCCTTCCCCATCTCAGTTTGCGCCTGGGCGCGGCCGCATCGCTGCTGGATCAACTGCCCGCGGCTGAGGTTCAGGCGGTGGTGTTTGCCGGGCGTATCAACCGCCCTTCGCTGGCCAGCCTTAAGCCAGACTGGGCAACTGCCAAACTGGCAATGAAGGTGGGGCTGCATTCCCTGGGCGATGACGGCTTGCTGCGCGCCCTGGCGGGGGTGTTGGAGGAACGGGGGATCGCGGTTATCGGCGCGCAGGAGGTGTTGGCCGATTTGCTGGCGCCAGCTGGCCAGTTGGGTGCGCATCCGTTGCCCGCTGACAGCCGCGCCGATGTGTCAAAGGGGTTGGCGGTTGCCCACGCCCTGGCTCCCCATGATGTTGGTCATGCCGTGGTGGTACAATTGGGGGTGGTGTTGGCGTTAGAGGCGGCGGAGGGGACGGATAAAATGCTAAGCCGCATCAATGAGCTGAAAAAGCCTGGCCACCCGCCCGTGCTGGTAAAATTGGCCAAAACTATTCAGGATGTTCGTCTGGATCTGCCCGCCATTGGCACACAGACCATCGCCACAGCTGCCCAGGCTGGTATTGGCGCTATCGTAGTCAGTGCGGGCAAAACCCTGCTGCTGGAACGTGACGCGCTGGTGGCGGCCGCTGATGCGGCGGGGATTGCCCTGATGGGCTGGGAGGATGGGGCGCTATGACCGCCAAACGCTTGTTTATCGTGGCGGGGGAGCTGTCGGGCGATTACCTGGGTGCGAAGCTGCTCACCACGCTGCACCCCCTGATGAAAGAGCAGGGGTTGGAGGTGGCGGGGGTGGGCGGCCCCCTGATGATCCAGGCAGGCTTAACATCGCTGTTCCCGATGGAGGAGTTGGCAGTGATGGGGCTGTTGGAGGTGTTGCCGCGCCTGCGCCGTCTGCGTGCCCGCATGGCGCAAACCGTGCAGGCGGTGGCCGATTTTCAACCCGACCTGCTGCTAACCATCGATTCGCCAGGGTTCTGCCTGCGGCTGGCTAAGCAGGTGCGCCATGCCCACCCCAACCTGCCGCTGTGGCATTATGTTGCCCCCAGCGTGTGGGCATGGAAGCCGCAACGCGCCGCCAAAATGGCCGCGCTGTATGATGGCCTGCTGGCCTTATTGCCGTTTGAGCCCCCCTATTTTACGGCTGAGGGGTTGGATTGCCGCTTTGTCGGCCACCCCATTGTGGAAAGCGGCGCCGATAGGGGGGATGGCCAGGCTTTTCGTGCCCGTCACCAGCTGGCCAGCGATACGCCCCTGCTGTGCCTATTGGCGGGCAGCCGAACGGGGGAGGTTAACCGCCACCGGCCCCTTTTTATCGCCGCCGCCAGCCAGCTAAGCCAAAAAATCGACGGCCTGACGCTGGTGTTAATTGTGCCAGAGCATTTGCAAGAGCTGGTGCAGGAAATGTTGCAGGAAATGTTGCGGGCAGCTCCAGGCGATTGCCCCCTGCCCTATCGGCTGGTGGGTGCTGGCGAAAAATACGATGCGATGACGGCCAGTCATTTGGCCTTAGCGGCGTCGGGCACGGTTACGTTGGAGCTGGCTTTGGCGGGCGTGCCCAGCGTG
>CAISOG010000115.1 GCA_903887035.1 uncultured Holosporaceae bacterium
AACATTTATATCATCACCTCGCAGATAAATTACCGCTTTGCAGCCCAGACGACAGTCATGTCTTCTTTTGCTGGGCGACTTGTCACGGCCATAATCATTCCAGTGACTTTGGATTGTGTTTGTTGAGATCAAGGATAGGCCGAAAACTGGTTTTGTATTTGGCCTGTTGTTCATCATTCAGAATGAAATGATCAATCACAAAGGCGCGGAAAATCAGCTTGATAACCATCGAGCTGAAGATGTACACCGCAACCGCAATCAGAACAAAATAAAAGGCCGCGCGGATCATCTCCACCTGTTCAGGTTCTAAGGCAAAGGGATTGACATCTTCCATACTGACCACTCTTTTTTATCGAAATACCCACCGTTCTATTATGCCTTATGATTGTTTCAGTATTAAGACAGGTCTAGGGGGTTGCTAAGGGCGCATTGAGGGGGGAGGGCGAGGATTGCGAGGGGTTGCCGGCCTAAAGATCTCTTCGCTGTTTTGCTCGCGGGAAACAGCGGGGGAAGCGCAAAATTCTTTGGCTGGCTTGCATGACAGGATCCCGTCACGCTTGAAAGCGCCGGCCGTCACCCCCCCCGCATAGAGCTAACCAATTAAACAGTATTGATGCTACCGCCTTAACCAGAACGGCGGTTTAGTTTGGTCTGTAGCTGACCCTGTCCTGGTCATTGCCTGAAAAACTGTCGCCAGAAAATAACCCGGACACAATTTTAATGGCCAATATGCTGGCGATATACACCGCTATCGCTGCTATAAAAAACCAAAAAAATCCCCGAATCATTTCCAATTGCGCGGGATCAAGGGCAAAGGGGTTGACGTCTTCCATGTCGGGATCTCTTTCACTCCGCAAAAGCGTTATAAGTTATATATATGGCTGTGGCAGGGATTTTACAATGATGGCAGCATTTTTCCAAGGGTTTTGCCGCCTAACAAATGAACGTGAAAGTGCGGCACCTCCTGCCCGCCATTGCTGCCACAATTGCTGATTAGGCGAAAGCCATGGTGATCCAATTCCAACTGCTGCGCCACTTCGCGCACCAATTGCCAGAACTCCACCACCTCAACCGCGCTGGCCGATTGGGTAAAGCTTAGTAGGTCGGTGTAGGGCCCCCGCGGGATGACCAGCACATGAACGGGCGCCAGCGGGTTAATGTCATGAAAAGCCAGGGCATGGTTATTTTGTGCGACCAGTTTGGCGGGAATCTCCCCCCGCACAATTCGGGCAAAAATGTTGTTGGGATCGTAAGGTTGGGGCAGGGTGGTGGCGCTCATCAAGGATCCTTTCGTCAGAGGGTAAATTCGGTGGGCGGGTTAGGGGCTGTGGAAATCTTCCTGACTGGCCGCCAACAGCTGCTGATAGGCCAGGTTGCAGGCGGCCAATTCGGCGGGCGTGCCTAGGCCGACAATCCGCCCCCCCTGCAAGATCATGACTTGGTCGGCGGCCTCAGCATGTTTCAGATTATGGCTGATGGTGATCATGGTGCAACCAGGAAGGTTTTGGCGCAAAGCCAGTTGCACCGCCGCATCATTGACCGCGTCCAGGGCGGAACCTGGCTCATCCATCAGCAGGATAGGGGATCGGCGCAACACCGCGCGGGCAATCGCCAACCGCTGGCGCTGGCCAACCGACAGCTGCATCCCCTTTGATCCCAATTGGGTGTCAAAGCCGTCGGGCAATTGGGCGATAAAATCTAAGCCGGCAATGGTGGCGGCTTGATCCAACTCAGGCTGGCTAGCGGTGGGGGCAACCAGCAACAGGTTATCCCGCACGCTGCCACTTAAAATCGGCGGCTCCTGCGGCAGCCAGGTTATCAATCGACGAAGATTGGTCAGCGGCCAATCCTGCAACCGTTGATCGCCGATCCAGATATGCCCCGCGCACGGTTGATAAAAGCCTAACAGCAACATGGCCAGCGTGGTTTTACCCGCGCCCGATTGCCCGACAATCGCCAGGTTGCTGCCTGGTGCAATACTAAAACTCAGGTTGTCCAGCACCAGGGCGGGGCGCTGCTCATAGCGAAAATCAACTTGATCAAAGCGAATGGTCGGCGGGCTGATAGGATTGAAATGATCAGCCTCAGCCGATGAAGGCGCGCTGATCGCGGCGCCAGGGATCGCGACATTAGCAGAGATGGACAGGCCGTCAGGGATGATATCGGCGGGGTGCGGATTGGGGGCACCCAAATGGGCGGCAATCCGCTCAATACTGCCCGTTATTTTGCCCAGCTCGCTGTAACATTCACCCAGCCCCGCCGCTGCCCCCGCCAGCATCAGGGCGTAAAAGATAAAGGCGGTCAGGTCGCCGTTGGTCAGGGTTTGCGCCGAAACCTGCTGGGTTCCCAGCCACAGCACGCCAACAATTAAGGCCGCCACCAACAACATGACCACCAGCACCAACAGGGCGCGGTACAGCACCATGCGGGCAATCAGCTGCTGGCGCACCCGTTGCAGCTCATCAAAATGGCGCACCACCGCCGCGGTGCAATCATAGGCCTGCAACATGCGAAGGGCGAACAAGCTTTCCTCCGCCAGCCCCTGCAGCCGCCCCAGCTGATCCTGCGCCTGGCGCGATAAGCGTTTCAGCGGCCGCCCCAACAGCACCAGCGGCAACAACAAAATCGGCAGAAGGCAGGCGACCAGCAGGGTTAGTTGCAGGCTGGTCAGCAACAACATGCCGCCACTGACCGCCAGCACCAGAACGTGGCGCAGGGCAAAGGGCAGGTTTTGGGTGCAGCCGGTTTGCACCTCCGACACATCGCTGCTCAGGCGGCTTAGCCAGTCGCCCGCGCTGGCCGAGGCGTGATCCGCGGCCTGGCTGTTTAAAAAGCCGGTCATCAATCGGCTGCGCAGGGTGATGGCCAGCTGTTCGCCCGCCCTGCCCATCAAATAAATGCGGCTGAAACTGGCCGCCGCCATCACCAAACTGGCCAGCATTAGCCCCAGCAGGCTTCGGTGAGCCGATGCCATATCGTTGGAATGAATGCCGCTGTCCACCATGGTTTTCAGGGTGTGGCCGATGCCCACGGTTGCGCCCGCCACCGCCAACATCGCCAGCGCCGATCCGATCCATGCCGCCCGTAGTGGCCACAGCCAGTTCAGCAACAACCGCCAGCTATCCGACGGTTTGTCTTGGTCTTTTGCCAAAGGGGGCGGGGTTGGGTTAGCCATGTTGGGACGGGGTGTTAGGCAGGCTTAGGTCGGGCAGCTCCGCCAGCAACAAGGCCAACAACTCCTGGCTGGTGCGGGTCGATTGCCAGCTGGCCGATCCCGCGTCCCAGGCGAAATGCCAACCGCCACTGATGGGGGAGGATACCCAGATTTGCTGGCTGGCGCGGTGTTTGTTGATGACATACTGACGGCCGTTGGGCAGGGTGAGGGTCAACACATCATGCCCCCAATCGACCTCATAATCGCCCGCCGCCCCAGCCTGCTGATGCCTGTCCGCCATCGCCTCCAACCCTGTCAATAGCCGCTGCAAGGTTTGCTCAGCCCGCGCTTCGAAATTGGTGGGGGCGGCTTCTGCGGCGGAGGGGGTGGCGTGGGTGCCTGGCGCAGCGGCGGGCAGGGGATTGTTGCTGTGGGCGTTGCTATTGGTGGGAGCGGTCATGTCCAGAACAATCGGTAAGGGTAACTGCCCCCCAATATAGAAGACCCCCGCCAGCTAAGCAATTTGTTCGATTGGGTAGGGTAGTTCCCCCCTATTCATCCCCCAAACAGATTCCCAGGCCGCGGGCGGTGGTGACCTCAATCCCCTTGGGGTCGGCGGCGCGGGTTTTGCCCGCTACATCGGCCATGGGCACGTCGATAACTTGACCCGCTGACCAGGCTACCATGCGGTTAAACTTACCCTGATGAATTAAATCGACGGCGCGCACGCCAAAGGCTGAGGCGATTAGGCGGTCTTGCGGGCTGGGCTGCCCGCCGCGCTGCACATGCCCCAACACCGTCACGCGGGTTTCGGCGCCGGTCATTTCCATCAACTTATGACCCAGATAATGACCAATGCCACCATAGCGGGATTCGCCGCCGTGATGCTGCATCATCATGGATTCGCCGCTTTCACTTTTAACCGCCTCAGCCACCACCAGCAGGGAGAAGTTGCGGCCACGTTGGCGAATCTGTTCAATCTTCGCGGCAATATGGGCGAGTTTATAGGGAATCTCAGGAATCAGAATAATGTCCGCGCCGCCCGCAATGCCCGCCGCCAGGGCGATTCGGCCAGCATCCCGACCCATCACCTCCAAAATCATCAGGCGGCTATGGCTGGCCGCTGTCGGTTGCAGGCGATCCAAGGCCTCGGTCGCCACCTGTACGGCGGTGTCAAAGCCGATCGAGGTTTCGGTCAGCACCATATCGTTGTCGATGGTTTTGGGAATCGCCACCATCGGAATGTTCCCCTGAGTCGTCAGCCGTTGCAACAACGCCAGGCTGCCATCACCACCAATGCCAATCACGCCGCGCAAGCCAAGTTTATGGTAATTGGCAATCACCTCAGCCGATCGGTCAACCCGGGTGCCATCGGGCAGGGGAAAGTGATAGGGGTTGCGGTTGTTAATCGCGCCCAGGATGGTTCCCCCCTCCCGCAGCAGGTGCGCCGACATTTTTTCGGTGGACAGCTCAATCAACTGCGGGGTTTCGCTCATCAGCCCCTGGGTGGCGTTTTTGATGCCGACCACCTCCCACCCATAGCTGTGTTCGGCATGCAGGACGGCCGCGCGAATGGCGGCATTTAGGCCGGCACAGTCGCCACCGCTGGTCATAATTCCGATGCGTGGTTTGGTGGTCATGGTCTGTCTTCCTTCTTCTTTAACGATTGGCGCCGACTGAATGGGATGCGCCGCCCCGTTCCTTCACGATGTTGTCATCCAGTTGGGGGAGGCGACCGCGCAGGGTCTGTGAAAAATCTATGGTAATTTAGCAACAGCTTGGCCGCGATGCAATCCAAGCCGCGCCAATAATGACAACCTTTTTTTTACAGCTGGAGGTTCGATGCCCACAGCCAGGCTGCCCCCCGTACGCCACTGGCATCCCCGTGACGGGGCGGGCGCAGCTTTGTCTTGATCTTGCTTTTGCTGTAAACCCATTCGCCCCACAGCCGCGGGACGTTGTCGTACAGGCGGCTGACGTTCGACATGCCACCGCCCAGCACAATAACCTCAGGATCCAGCAGGTTGATGACCCAGGCAAAGGCCTTAGCCATGCGGCGCTCATAGCGATCGATGGAGGCCATGGCATAGGGATCCCCATCCTCCGCCCCCGCAATAATGTCGTGGGTTGACAGCTGCTGCCCCGAGGTGTGGTTATGATCACGGCGCAGGCTAGGCCCCGACAGAAAGGTTTCGATGCAGCCGCGCTTGCCACAATAACAATCTTGCAGGGGCAAATCCCCCTCCTCAACCCACGGCAGGCCGTTGTGCCCCCATTCGCCCGCTATCAAATTGGCGCCAGGCCAAACCTGGCCATCAAAGACCAACCCGCCGCCGCATCCCGTGCCGATAATGACGCCAAAGACGGTACGGGCGCCCTTACCCGCGCCATCGATGGCTTCGGACAGGGCAAAGCAGTTGGCATCATTGGCCAGGCGGACTTCCCGCGCCAACCGTTCCCCCAAATCATGGACAAAGGGCTTGCCGACCAACAGCCCCACATTGCCGGCATGCATCACCACCCCGCTGTCGGGGTCGGCCGCGCCCGGAATACCAATGCCCAAGGTGCCCTTACCACCCAACACCCCCTCAGCCTGCTCAATCAGATCGCCAATGCGACCAACCAAATCTTCATAGGACTGGTTGGGGGTGGGGATACGCTGCCGATACAATTCTTTGCCATTAAAACCGTGCAGGCCGACACACTCAATTTTGGTGCCGCCAACGTCAAGGCCGAAAGCAAGGGGGAAATCTAAGGGCGACATGGCACGCTCCAACGTTGCAAAAAACCAGCAGCCAATGTCGCAGATTTCGCCCCCATTGGATTGAGGATTATTTTGCATCTGCGAAGGGCATCCCT
>CAISOG010000116.1 GCA_903887035.1 uncultured Holosporaceae bacterium
GTCGGGGGCGTCGGTGGACACCATCACCACCAATTTTGGCGGTGTTCATGTGGATGCTCTTGGGTTAACCAACTCTGACATCAGCACCGCGGACGGGGCGCAGGCGGGGGCAGCGGCCACCACCAATGCCGTTGAAGTCTTGCTGGCCGCCCGCGCCTATGTTGGGGCGCAAAGCAGCCGCCTGGATATGGCTAACCAGAATCAGCAGGTCATTATCGAGAATGTGAACGCCTCGCTTAGTGCCTATCGTGACGTTGATGTGGCGATGGAGCTGTCCAAATTGGCAGGCTTGCAAATTCTACAAACCTCTGGCATCGCCATGCTCAGCCAGGCCAACCAACAGCCCGACAAACTGATGAAATTGTTCCAATAACCCCCAGTTTAACCGCAACAATGGCCAGTAAAATGGCCAATCCGCCCAGAGGTTGCACCCGATTGAAGTGGCGCAGGCAGGTAGCCGGCTCCGCCAACCTAAGGCGAATCGCCTTAATCACTAAACAAGCAATGCTGAAAAGTCCCAGGATTGATAGCAGCCAGCGATTCTCATTCCGTTGCCCATCCAACGCGACGATCGCCACTAGCCAGCTTAATGCCATCAGCCCATAACAAAGTCCGATAAATCGCTTAACCCAGTGCCCCAGCAATCGCGCCGCCGAATGCAGCCCCAGCCGTTGGTCATCCGCCAGATCGCAACAGGCGTAGATGGTGTCATAGGCCAGCGTCCAGCATAGCGCCATCAGGTACAGTCCAACACAACTGATCGAAATCTGCCCTTCAACCTCCGCACCCGCCATCAACACCCCCAGGTTAAACACCACCGCCAGCCAGGCTTGGGGCAGGGGGAGCCAGCGTTTGGCCAAGGGGTACAACCCGATTAGCGGCACCGCCAGCAGCCCTATCAGGATGCTTAAATAGGACAGTTGCAGCAGTAGCCCAAGCCCCCCAAGCATCAGCAGGGCTAGCAGCCCACAGGCTTGCCGCGCCTGAATCTGACCAGCGGCCAGGGGGCGATCCTTAGTGCGCGCAACCTGGGCATCAAAGTGGCGGTCAAGCAGATCGTTGATTAGGCAACCCGCGCTGCGGGTCATAACCGCCCCTAGGCAAAAAATGCCGATAAGCCGCAGGCTGGGCCAGGCTGGCGATAGCAATATCAGCGCCCACAGCGGGGGCAGCAGCAACAGCCAAATCCCTGCAGGGCGATGCAACCGCAACAGATGTAGCCAAATGTTAACGTCCCGCATGGTTTAAGGCATAAATCAGCCAAGCGGTGGCGGCCAGCATGGCGATAGTGGCAGCGGCTACCATTAGGGTTAGGGATTTGCCCTCAGACAGAAGGGCGGCGGCCACCATGGTTATCAGCCCACTGCAAATTAACCCTGTGCCCGCCCAACTGGCACCAACCAGCCGATAAGCCCAACTGACCAACAGGGTGTTGGTGTAAATAAACAACAGTACCAAAAGCGTTTGATGCAACCATGGTTGGGCAAAGCTGTAATAGCGGCCAAGCAGGCCAGGCAGCAGCTGGCGGTTGCTGAACATAACGCCCGCATAGAACAACAGGTTAGCCGCGACAACCAACAGCAGGGAAAACAGTTTCAAACCAAGGGACATTGGGAAAAATTTGCGTAAGATGAAGAAGTCGTCATCTTAAACACTTCTGGGGCAGATTCCAGTATCAGATAACAAGCTGTTATGAAACACCTATTATGAAGCCGTCTGCAAAATCTTCCGCGCCTGCACCCGCCGCACTAGTGACCGATTGGCAACAACTGGATCGTCAGCATGTTTGGCACCCCCTGACGCTGGCGCAGTTGGAGCCCGACCTGTTGGCCATCAGCCGTGCCAAAGGGGGGTGGCTGTATCGCCCCGATGGCAGCCGCCTGTTGGACATGATTTCCTCCTGGTGGGTCAATGTGCATGGCCATGGCCACCCTGCGCTGGTGCGGGCAATCGCGGCGCAGGCTAAGCAGTTGGATCACGTGCTGTTTGGCGGGGTGATGCATCCACCCGCCGCAACCTTGGCAGGCGCCCTGCAGCACCATTTGCCCGCCAGCCTTAGCCGCTTTTTCTTTAGCGAAAGTGGCGCGGTGGCGGTGGAAATCGCCCTGAAACAAGCCTTTCAATATTGGCGCAATTTGGGGCATCCGCAACGGCGACGCTTTGTGGCCTTTGATGAGGCTTATCACGGCGAAACCTTTGGCACCATGTCCGTCAGTGGGCAGCTAAGTTACAGCCAAAACTTTCGGGATTTGCTGTTTGCGGTGGATCGACTGCCCTTTCCTGCCACCTGGATCGGCGATGAGCAGCTGGAGGTGAAGGAGGCAGCGGCGTTGGCGGCGGCCGACCGTCTGCTGGTGGAACATGGGGATACCCTGGCCGCGCTGATTATCGAGCCGTTGGTGCAGGGGGCGGCGGGCATGCGGATGTGTCGCCCCGCCTTTTTGAATCAGCTGTTGGCCAAATTTCGGGCGGCGGGGGTGTTGATTATTTTTGATGAGGTGATGGTCGGTTTTGGCCGCACCGGCACCCTATTTGCGATGGAACAGCTGGCGGAAGTTCCCGATATTTTATGCCTATCAAAGGGGCTTAGCGGTGGGATTCTGCCGTTGGGTCTGACGGTGACCAGCGATTCGGTGTTTGCGGTGTTTGATGCCGACAATTGGGACAGGGGATTTGCTCACAGCAGCAGTTTTTGCGGAAACCCGATTGCCTGCGCCGCCGCCATCGCCAGTTTGCAACTGTTTGCCCAGCCTAAGCCCTGGGCGGCGATGGATCGCCTGCAACA
>CAISOG010000117.1 GCA_903887035.1 uncultured Holosporaceae bacterium
TGGCCTATTCGATTCACAGCTACACCACCTCTTACCAAGATTGCGGCACCTTTCAGATTTACGCCGGCACGGGCGATGCGGGTATTCGCACCCTGTTGCCCGTTGTGTATGATGAGCTGGCGCGGGCGGCGCAGGATGGCTTTAGCGCGGTTGAGGTGCAACGTGCCAAGGCGCAATGGCAATCCTCCCTGCTGATGGGATTGGAAAGCACCAGCGCGCGGGCAGAGTTTATGGCGAACAATCTGTTGCATTTGGGGCGGGTACCAACCCTGGCCGAACTGAGTGAGATGATTGAGGCGGTCGATGCCAATCAGCTGCAACAGGCGGCGCAGCGGGTGTTGGCCACCCCCGCCACCCTGGCCTTGCTAGGCCCCAAGGTTGATAAGCTGGATCCTGAGATTTTTGCCAAAATTGCTTAGGCCTTGCCGCTTAGGTGGCTGAGGCGTTCGGGGGCAATGCCCAACTTAGCAAAGCAACGATGCCATTTGGTGTCGAAATTGGCATCAAAGACCAGGTCATCATCGGCGGGCATCAACAACCAATCGCTATGCTGCAGCTCGGTTTCCAACTGACCAGGCCCCCAACCCGCATAGCCCATGCAGACCAGCGCCTTGGCGGGGCCGTTACCGCCCGCCACATGTTGCAACACCTCAATCGTGGCGGACAGGGCGATATCCTCGCTGATTCTTAGGGTGCCATCACGCAACAGGTCGGGGCTGTGCACCACAAAGCCGCGATCGGCCTCTAAAGGCCCCCCCGCTAGCAAGGGGATATCGGTGGGCGATGTCACCGCATCCTGCCCCATTTGTTGCCACATTTCGGCAAAATTCAGGTTTATCATGGGGCGGTTGATGCCAATCGCAAAGCTGCCCTGCGCGCTGTGCATACACAGCAACAACACCGCCTTGTCAAAACGGGGGTCGGCAACCCCGGGCATTGCGACCAACAGCTGACCCGCCAATGACTCAGGGCTGTTGACTTCATGGCTATTAGCGGAATGGTGGCGATAGCTAAACATCAAATTTTTGTCCTAACCTGTGGCTTCTTATTTACCGCCATGCCCTTAAGCGCGGTTGCACTCAACCACCCCCTATAGGCATCACAACAAGATTACGGTAAAAAATCCGTTAAGGATTACCGCCGCGTTGCACAATGCCCAACCGCGCCAGTTGGTCGGCGCGTTCGTTTTCGGCATGCCCCGTGTGGCCGCGTACCCAGTGCCAGTCAATCTGGTGCGGTTGAATGGCGATGGCCAACCCCTGCCACAAATCCTGATTCTTGACGGGCTTTTTGTCGGCGGTGCGCCAGCCGTTGGCCTGCCAGCGTGGCAGCCAGGTGGTGATACCCTGGCGCAGATACTCACTGTCGGTGGTCAGCCGCACTTTGCAGGGGCGGGTGAGGGCTTGCAGGGAGGCCAGCGCCGCCATCAGCTCCATCCGATTGTTGGTGGTGGCGGGGTCATAGCCATACAACTCCCGCTCTTTATCGCCAAAGCGCAAAATCGCGCCCCAGCCGCCTGGGCCTGGATTGCCCTGGCACGCACCATCGGTAAAAATTTCAACGAAAGACTCGGGAAGGGGCTGAATATCGCTCATGCGGGGTTAAAATCCTAATAAATGGTGCCAGCCACCCTTATCCAATGCCAACGTCCATTGCAACCGTTGCCAAAAGGCTTGCAGTGTTTTGGGGCAGGCATTGGGATCGTCGGGCAGGGTGAGCCAGTCGTACAGGCGGGTGTGAAGATAGGGTTGCAGGGCGGCAATCAGCATGGGGGGCAGGGCGGCACGTTCATTACTGTTTTCCCCCTGTTGCCCCTTGGTTAATGGCCTAACACGTTCATAGCCAGCTATCAGGGCTTGGGTCAAGGTGGGGGAGAAGCCGGAGGCCATCGTGTCCCAACAACAGCCGTTGATGGTCATGGCCAGATCGTACAGCCAGCTATCGGTGCAGGCGTAGTTGAAATCCAAAATCGCGCTAATCTGGCCATGGTCATCCACCAACAGGTTGTCCAGGAACAGATCGCCATGAATGGCACCGCGCGGCAGGGCATCGTCGGCAGGTTGATCGGCGCCGCGATCCAACAGCCCCTGCAGCACGTCACGGCTGCCGGGCAGCACCTGATCGGCCTGCGGCGCGCTGACCGCCCACAGCGGGGCAATCAGGTCACGGTGGTACCGACTGGCCAGGCGGGGGGCGTAGTCACTGCCCGCCAGATGCATCCTGGCCAGCAGCTGCCCCAACTGGTGCAGCAGGGCAGGGGTCGCCGCGGCGGGGCTATGGCCATCCAACCAGGGCAACAGCACGCTGGGGCGGCCAGCGACGGGAAAGGTCAGGGATCCATCGCTGCAGCTCAGGGGCGCGGGGCAGGGGATGCCCGCCGCCGCCAAATGCCGCATCAGGCCAAGGAAAAAGGGAATGCTGTCAGCCTGTACCCGCGCCTCATGGCAGACCAGGGCGAATCGCCCCAGGCTGGTGGTCAGGCGGAAAATGCTGTTGGTGGTACCCTGCGGAATCGGTTGGATGCTCAACAGCTTCCCCACCGCAAAGGGGGTCAGCAGCGGCCTAAGATCGTCCAGGGTCAGGGTGATGAAGCTGGCCATTTACGGGGTGGTAATCAGGCCGCTAAGCCACAGCTTCATGCCGTCGCTATCCCATTCAGCCTGCCCGACATAGCGTGCCACCTCCATCCCCGCGGGGTTAATCAACAGCGTGACGGGCAGGCCGCGCGCCTTTATCCCCGCCAACAGCTTTCCCGTTGGTTCATACAGCACGGGCAGGCCGTCAATTTTGTTGGTGCGGTAAAAATCCTGCACCACCTGCGCGGGCTTTTGCTTGGGCGATCCATTCTCCCACGCGACCGCCATGACTTGCAGGCGATCATTGGGCCAGCTTGCCCGCAATTTGGCCAGCGATGGCAATTCCTGCACACAGGGGGTGCACCAGGTTGCCCAAATGTTGACCAGCCGCCAATAGGGGGCGGGGGTGTTGGTGGCAGCGTTCAGGGGGGTGCTTTGGCCATTTTCATCAAAAATAGGGGTGGCGGGCAGGGCGATGGGCGCCGCATGAACCAGCCGTTGCACCACGGGCACCTGCGCCGCCAACTGGCCAGGCATCAGGGGCAGCAGACCAATCGCAACA